>NZ_PXWF02000064.1 GCF_003011895.2 Massilia glaciei
CCGAGCGCATGCTCGGCTACGCGGCGGCCGACGTGGTCGACCAGATCACCCCGGCCGACATCTCCGACCCGCAGGAGGTGATCGAGCGCGCCGCCGCCCTGAGCGCCGAACTCGGCGTGGCGATCGCGCCCGGCTTCGAGGCGCTCGTGTTCAAGGCCTCGCGCGGGATCGAGGACATCTACGAGCTGAGCTACATCCGCAAGGACGACAGCCGCTTCGACGCGCTCGTCTCGGTGACCGCCCTGCGCGACGCCGGCGATGCGATCATCGGCTACTTGCTCATCGGCACCGACAACACCGCGCGCAAGCGGGTCGAGGCCGAGCAGGCGATCCTCGACCAGAGCCTGCGCGACCAGCAGTTCTACACGCGCTCGCTGATCGAGTCGAACATCGACGCGCTCATGACGACCGATCCGCGCGGCATCATCACCGACGTCAACCAGCAGATGGAGGCGCTGACCGGCTGCACCCGCGACGAGTTGATCGGCGCGCCGTTCAAGAATTACTTCACCGACCCCGAGCGGGCCGAGGCGGGCATCAAGCGCGTGCTGCGCGAGGGCCGGGTCAGCGACTATGAATTGACGGCGCGCTCGCGCGACGGCGTCGAGACCATGGTCTCGTACAACGCGAGCACCTTCCACGACCGCGGGCGCAACCTGCGCGGCGTGTTCGCGGCCGCGCGCGACGTCACCGAGCGCAAGCGCTTCGAACAGGCCCTGCAGGAAAACAACATCGAGTTGGAGGCGGCCAAGGCGGCCGCCGAGAAGGCCAACCTGGCGAAGTCCGAGTTCCTCTCGAGCATGAGCCACGAGCTGCGCACCCCGCTCAACGGCGTGCTCGGCTTCGCCCAGCTGATGGCCTCGGACCTGCCGGCGCCGAGCCCGGCGCAGCAGCGCTCGATCGACCAGATCCTCAAGGGCGGCTGGTACCTGCTGCGCCTGATCAACGAGATCCT
>NZ_PXWF02000065.1 GCF_003011895.2 Massilia glaciei
CGTGCTCGGCTTCGCCCAGCTGATGGCCTCGGACCTGCCGGCGCCGAGCCCGGCGCAGCAGCGCTCGATCGACCAGATCCTCAAGGGCGGCTGGTACCTGCTGCGCCTGATCAACGAGATCCTCGACCTGGCCATGATCGAGTCGGGCAAGGTGACCATCTCGTCGGAGCCGATGTCGCTCTCCGACGTGCTCGACGACTGCCACGACCTGGTCGGGCCGCAGGCGCGCAAGCGCAGCATCGCGCTGCTGTTCCCGGCCGGCCGCGTGCCGTGCTACATCCTGGCCGACGTCACGCGCGTCAAGCAGATCATGATCAACCTGTTGTCGAACGCGATCAAGTACAACCGCCTCGGCGGCACCGTGATCGTGCGCTGGAGCCGCAACGAGGCGACCGGCATGGTGCGCGTGAGCGTCGCCGACACCGGCTCGGGACTCGGGCTCGACCAGGTCAGCCAGTTGTTCCAGCCGTTCAACCGGCTCGGCCAGGAGGGCAGCACCGAGGAGGGCACCGGCATCGGCCTGGTCGTCACCAAGCAGCTCGTCGAGCTCATGGGCGGCACCATCGGGGTCAACAGCGAGGAGGCGGTCGGCAGCGAATTCTGGGTCGAGTTCAAGGCCGCCGAGGCGCCGGCGCACATGTTTCCGGCCGACCAGGTCGATCTGTCGGCGCTGGCCGACGAGGACGTCGCGGCGCTGCCGGCGCCGGCCCCGTCCGCGCACCGGACCTTGCTCTACGTCGAGGACAACCCGGCCAACCTGGCGCTGGTCGAACAGCTCATCGCGCGCCGCACCGACCTCAAACTGCTCACCGCGATCGACGCCCACCTGGGCATCGCGCTCGCGCGCGCCTACCAGCCCGATGTGATCCTGATGGACATCAACCTGCCGGGCATGAGCGGCTTCGGCGCGCTCAAGGTCTTGCAGCGCGACCCGCTCACGGCCCACATCCCGGTGATCGCGCTGTCGGCCAACGCGATTCCGCGCGACATAGAAAAAGGCATCACGGCCGGCTTCTTCCGTTATCTGACCAAGCCGATCCAGCTCGCCGAGTTCATGCAGGCGCTCGACGTCGCGGTCGCGCACGCGGCCGAACATGGTAGCGTGGTGGAGCCGGGCGCTTGATGGTCCGGGGGTAATGCCGCCCTCGCGGGCGGCCAGATGCGCAAATCCCATTCGGCCTGGTGAGGGCGAATGGGTTTTTTTTGGGGCGCGCACGGCGCGATTCCTGCCCCGTCCGCCCGGCGCGCGCCTGGCGGACCGGGCGCCGAGCTAGCGCGCGTGGCGCAGCGCGAACACCGGCCGGATGGCGCCGACCACGGCCCCGCGCACATTGCTCAGCGCCGGTTCGCGGTAATGCGCGAGCTGGGCGCGCCGGTCCGCGTCGAGCAGACCGAGCTGCTCGAGCACGCTGACCGTCACGCATTGCAAGGCCCGCGTGTTGCCGTCGGCAACCTTGATCGCGATGCCCAATCCGGCCGAGCCGATCCCGATCGCCTGCACCGCGTCGGCCCCCACCTTGCTGACCCAGTCGCCGGCCCCGGCCGACATGTAGGCCAGGTCGCAGCGCGCCTCGCCCGACACCAGCTCGGGGTGGCCCGTCATCGCCGCGCGCAGGTCGCCCATCGCCGCCCCGTGCTGCGGGTCGGACGGGCCGTGCGCGAGGCGCGCGTACAGGTGCGCCAGGCGCGACAGCGGCAACGCGTAGTTCGGCGCGGAACATCCATCCATTCCCACCGGCATGGCCTCGGGCGCGCAGCCGAGCAGCCCGGCCAATTGCGCGCGCACGCTTTGCTGGAGCGGGTGGGCCGGGTCGACGTAATGCCGGGTCGGCAGGTCGTGCAGCCGGCACCACGCTAGAAAGCCGCTGTGCTTGCCCGAACAGTTGTGGTGGAGCTGGGTCCAGACCCGGTCCTGCGGCGCGGGCCGGCCCACGCTGTCGTAGTAGAGCGGGGCGTGGCAGCCGCACTCGAGCGCGTCCTCGCCGAGCCCGATCTTGCCCAGGATCGAAGCGACCGTCTCCAGGTGCCTGGCCTCGCCCGAGTGGCTCGCGCACAACAGGGCCAGCTCGGGGCCCGTCAAGCCGAAGCGGGCCGGGCCGCCCGCCAGCACGAAGGGCAGCGCCTGGAACGGCTTGAGCGCCGAGCGCGTGAAGGTCGGGAACTGCGGGTCGCCTGCCCACCAGACTAGTTTGCCGGCGCGGTCGACCACCGCGACCGAGCCCATGTGTACGTTTTCGACGACCTGGCCCGTGGCCGGGTAGCCGCGCGTGGTTTCGACTAGGGGGACTGGCTGCATTGGGTTCCCGCGGGTTGGCGACGGCGTCGCGAAGCCCCCAATGTAATCCAAATCGCGCCGTTCAGAAAGGCTGGATCGGCGAGGGGAAACCGCTGTTTTGGCTCACCGTCGTGGTGTTGGCCGCGACCGCCCGGCGTCGCTCACACCGTCGGGCGGGTCGGTCGCGCCCATGTCGACCGGGGTAGTGACGGCGTTGCCGTCGTCGCCCTGGCCGTCGCCGGTAGTGCCGTCGCCGCCCGTGCCGTCGCCGGTAGTGCCGTCGTCGCCCTGGCCGTCGCCGGTAGTGCCGTCGCCGCCCGTGCCGTCGCCGGCAGTGCCGTCGTCGCCCTGGCCGTCGCCGGTAGTGCCGTCGCCGCCCGTGCCGTCGCCGGTAGTGCCGTCGTCGCCCTGGCCGTCGCCGGTAGTGCCGTCGCCGCCCGTGCCGTCGCCGGCAGTGCCGTCGTCGCCCTGGCCGTCGCCGGTAGTGCCGTCGCCGCCCGTGCCGTCGCCGGTAGTGCCGTCGTCGCCCTGGCCGTCGCCGGTAGTGCCGTCGCCGCCCGTGCCGTCGCCGGCAGTGCCGTCGTCGCCCTGGCCGTCGCCGGTAGTGCCGTCGCCGCCCGTGCCGTCGCCGGTAGTGCCGTCGTCGCCCTGGCCGTCGCCGGTAGTGCCGTCGCCGCCCGTGCCGTCGCCGGCATCAGCTCCGTCGCCGCCTTCGCCCGTGCCATAGTCGACGGTGTTGCCGACTTCGCCGGCTTCGCCCGTGCCGTAGTAGACCGTGTGACCGCCGTCGCCGGCTTCGCCCGTGCCGGAGTCGACGGTGTTGCCGACTTCGCCGGCCTCGCCCGTGCCGTAGTCGACCGTGTGGCCGCCGTCGCCGGCTTCGCCCGTGCCGTAGTCGGCGGTGTCCTCGCCGTCGCCACCGCTGCCTGTGCCATCGCTGGTGGTGTTGCCGCCGGCGTCGCCGCCGTCGTTGCCGGAGTCGGCCGCGTTGCCGACGGCGTCGCCGCCATCGTCGCCGTAGTCCGCCGTGTTGCCGTCGGCGTCGCCGCCATCGGTGCCGTAGTCCGCCGTGTCGCCGCCGGCGTCGCCGCGGTCGGACGGGTTGCCGGCGTCGTCGTCTGTGGCGGAGTCGCCCGTTTTGCCAGCGTTGTTGCCAGCCGCGCCATCGTAGTTCAGCCCGTCTTGCGGGCTGCCGCTCGAGGTGGCGTCGTCGTCAAGGCCGAAGCCGCCTGTGCCGCGTGTTCCGCCTTCGCCGCCGCCGTTGCCATTGCCGGCCCCGGCGGCGCCATCGCCGGTGTTGCGGACCCTGGCGCCGCCCGTTTCGCTGTTGAATACGCTGGTGCCGTTGGCGTCGAAGATGATGATCGAACCGGGCGAGCCCGAGCTTGTGGCGACCTCGCTGGCGCCGTCCGCGCCGGTACTGGT
Source organism: Massilia glaciei (assembly GCF_003011895.2). Classification (GTDB taxonomy): domain Bacteria; phylum Pseudomonadota; class Gammaproteobacteria; order Burkholderiales; family Burkholderiaceae_D; genus Telluria_A; species Telluria_A glaciei. The sequence goes on from NZ_PXWF02000065.1 coordinate 3,701, forward strand.
GTTTTTCCCGCCGCCGCGCGCGGCGTTGCTGTCGTTGGTGGAATGGCCTTTAGGCGTCGCCGTCGCGTAGTCGTTGGCTTTGGGGCCCGCGTTCGATCGCGTGCTATCGGCGGTCGCCGTTTGCGTCGTCGCGCCGCCCGAGGGAAATGTTACCGTGTTGGTGGGATTGGCATGCGCAAACCCGCTGAACGCGAGTGCGACGGCCGCCGCCAGGATGCTTCGTTTCATATTGACCCCTCATGGAGTGAAGTGATGGAGTGAAGTGATGGAGTGAGGTGATGGAGTGAGGTGATGGAGTGAGGTGATGCCCTTGCGATTGGATGAATGATTGAGCCGAGCGATGCGCCGCGCGCACGCTCACCCAGTCATCAGTACAGCAAGGTCGGTGCCAGCGCGCGCGGGCGACTTGCAAGTGCTTGAATTCGCTCGTGAATCGACGCGCCGTTGCATCGGCGGGGCGATCCGGGCGGCGAAAACGGCCGCGCTTTGTCGCACGCCTGTGACAGTGCGCGGGCGGCGGCGCGGGCGGGGCGCCGCGCGGGCCCCTGTTTGCGCGTCGATTCAGGGTGTTGCGCGCGGGCCGCGGGGCCTGCGCGGCAGTGTCACAGCCGTGTTACCGGGGCGCCGCGGCAAGGTCTTTCCGGGTGCGCGTCAAGGCGCGATGCCGTGCTTGGCAAGCAGGCGGTACAAGGTCATGCGCGAGACGCCGAGCTCGCGCGCGGCGTGCGTGATGTTGCGTCCGGCCCGCTCGAGGCTGGCGCCGATGGCGAGCCGTTCGGCCCGGTTGCGCGACTGGCCGAGCGCCTCGCCCGCGCGCCCGTCCGGGGGCGGCGCCAGGCCCAGGTCGAGCGGGCCGATCAGGCGCCCCTCGGAGAGCACCATGGCGCGCCGCGTGCGGTTGATGAGCTCGCGCACGTTGCCGGGCCAGTCGTGCCGCCGGATCGCGCGCAGCGCGTGCTCGCTGAAGCCCTTGACGCGGGGCGATTTTTCGGCCGCGTAGGCGTCGAAGAAATGGCCGGCCAGCAGCGCCAGGTCCTCGCGCCGCTCGCGCAGCGCGGGCACGTTGACTGGAAGCACGTTGAGCCGGTAGTACAGGTCTTCGCGGAACGCGCCCTGCGCGACCGCCCCGTGCAGGTCGACGTGCGAGGCGGCGATCACGCGCGCGTCGACTTCGATGCTGCGCGTCGCGCCGATCCGGCAGATGGTTTTTTCTTGCAGGAAGCGCAGCAGGTTCGACTGCAGTTCTTTGGGCAGGTCGGCGATCTCGTCGAGGAACAGGGTGCCGCCGGCGGCCGATTCGATCAGGCCCGCCTTCTCTTTGGACGCGCCGGTGAAGGCGCCGCGCGCGTGGCCGAACAACTCGGACTGGATCAGGGAGGGCGCGATCGCGCCGCAGTTGACCGGCACGAACGGCGCGCCGGCGCGCCGCGACTGCGCGTGGATCGCCTGCGCCGTGAGCTCCTTGCCGCTGCCGCTCTCGCCGCCAATCAGCACCGGCGCGTCCGAGCGCGCCACCTTGGCGATCTGCAGCCGCAGTTTTTCGATCGGGGCGCTGTGGCCCAGCAGCGCCGGCGCCGCCTGCCCGCCGGGCCGGCCGGCCCCGGCGCGCAGCATCGCGCAGCCGTGCGCGTGGCCCAGCGTGTGGCCCAGGCGCTGCGGGTCGACCGGTTCGGTGTGGAAGTCGTGCAGGTGCTCGAACGCGAGCGCGCGCCAGGCCGGCGCGTCGAGCTCGCGCGGGCGCACCACGCCGACCCACAGCACGCGCCAGTGTTGCCGGAAGAATTGGTCGAGCGCGGCGGGGTCGCCGCCGCCGGCCATGCCCAGCACCAGGCCGACCGGGTAGTCGCCCTCGTCGAGCGCGCGGCCGGCCTCGCCCCAGCCGGCCGCCACGCTCACCTCCCAGCCGGCCAGGGCGGCGCGCGGCGCGCCGGCGCCGGCCCGGCCGTCGCAGGCGATGCACAGCAGTTTTTTCGGTGACATGCATGGCCCTCCCGCGCCGTTGGCGCGGCGCCGCGATCAGTATGGATGTGAGATCGCGGCGGCGTGGGGATGGTTCGCGCCGCACCTTTGACGCAGGGTGCGGCGCGCCCGGCTCAGACCGCCTTGCCGAAGTAGCCCGCCTGGTAGTCGGCGATGGCGTCGCCGATCTCGTCGCGCGTGTTCATCACGAACGGGCCGTGCGAGACCACCGGCTCGCCGATCGGCTCGGCGTGGCCGAACAGCACCAGCGTCTCGGCCTCGGCGTGCAGCACCAGCGTGTCGGCCCCGTCGTCGAGTTCGGCCATCTCGAAGGCCCGCAGCAGGTCGGCGCCCACCCGCAGCGCGCCCCTGACAACGTACAGCAGGACATTGCGCCCCTCCAGTCCGGGCAGGCGCAGCAGCGCGCCGGGCTCGAGCGCGATGCTGCTCATGAACACGCCCGTGAGCGAGTCGACCGGGCCGCTGGCGCCGTCCCAGCGGCCGGCCACGAGATGCATGCGGGCCTTGCCGTTGGCCAGCGCCAGCGCGGGGATGTCGCCGCGCTGCAGCCCGTGGTAGGCGGGCGCCGTCATCTTGAGGCGCGCCGGCAGGTTGACCCAGAGCTGGATGATCTCGAGCGGGCCGCCGCGCTCCTTGAACGCGGCCGGCGAGAGCTCGGCGTGGATGATGCCGCGCCCGGCCGTCATCCATTGCACGCCGCCGGCGCCGATGGTGCTCTCGTGGCCGGCGCTGTCGCGGTGCGTGAGCATGCCCTCGAGAATGAAGGTGACGGTCTCGAAGCCGCGGTGCGGATGCGGGCCGAACGGCAGGCCGGCGTTGTGCGGCGCGTAGCTTTGCGGGCCGTGGTGGTTGAGGAACAAAAACGGGTCGATCAGGTCGACGCCGGGCGAGGGCAGGGGCCGGTGGGTCATCAGGTCGCGATGTCGTCGCGCAGCGCGCGATGGCGGCGCAGGATGGTTCTGTCACTCATGTCGTGGTGCTCCGTGCATGCGAATGGAACGCCACGATACCCGATCGCGCGCGCGGGCGTGCTGCGCCGCTCGTACCAAACGGGCCGCGCCGGCGCGCTTTTGCGCGCGCCTGAAACCGGTGATATTTCCTGTGATAGACTCGTTTCGCCTCCGCATCTTTCACAGCAAACAGAGAGTTTCCATGCCCATCCGCATCATCGCCGCCAGCCTGTTGCTGGCATTTGGCGCCGGCGCCGGCGCCGCGCCCGGTCCCGTGCCCGGCCCGGCCGCCGTCAAGGCCGCCAGCCACGCGGTCGGCGCCTACCGCGGCCAGCTGGTCGAGCTGCTGGCCAAGATGGTCAGCTTCAACACGGTCGCCGATCCGGCGCTCGCGTTCGACAAGAATCCGCAGCACACCGGCTTCAAGCAATTGCTCAGGAGCGAGGCCGAGCGGCTCGGCCTCGATTTCACCGACCACGGCCATGTCGTCGTGGTCGGGCTCGGCGCCGGCGGCGAGCGGGTCGGCGTCATCACGCACGGCGACATCCAGCCGGTCGACCCGTCCAAATGGAAAAAGTCGCCGTTCGAGCTCGACACGACGAGCGAGCCGGGGCGCCTGATCGGGCGCGGCACCGAGGACGACAAGGGGCCGATCGCGACCGCGATGCTGGCGATGAAGGCGATCAAGGACCAGGCCGTGCCGCTGTCGAAGCGGCTCGAGCTGTATGTCTACATGGCCGAGGAGTCGGACTGGGAGCCGCTGCGGGAGTTCCTCAAAACCCATGTGCCGCCCCAGATCAACATCACCATCGACGCCGAGTATCCGGTCGTGACGGCCGAGAAGGGCTATGGCACGGTCAGCCTGACCTTCGCGCGCCCGGGCCTGGCGGCGCCGGCCGGCGCGCCAGCGGTCAGCGCCTTCGGCGGCGGCTTTTTCGGCAGCCAGATCCCCGAGGACGCGCACGCGACCATCGCCGCCGCGACGCCGGCGCTCGAGGCCCGGATCAAGGCGCGCGCGGCCGGCCAGAGCGGCATGCGCTACCACTATGCGTGGCAGGGCCAGGACCTGGTGGTCAAGGCGCGCGGGGTGTCGGCCCACTCGTCCAAGCCCGAGGACGGCGTCAACGCGGTCAGCATGCTGGCCGACGCGCTCAAGGTGCACGAGTGGCCGGCCACGCCCGCGGGCGGCCTGGTCAACTTCCTCAACGACATGATCGGCACCGGCATCCATGGCGAGAAATTCGGCCGCATCGCCTACAGCGACAAGTTCATGGGGCCGATGACGTTCGCGCCGACGGTGATCCGGCAGAAGGACCAGGGAATCGAGCTGAGCATCAATCTGCGCCGGCCGCAGGGCAAGACCGGGGAGGCGCTGACGGCCGAGATCAACGCCGCGCTGGCGCAATGGCAGGCGCGCCGGATGCCGCTGGCCAACGTGGGGGTGCTGGTCAACGATCCCTGGCTGCAGAAGAAGGCGCCGCAGGTGCCGACCCTGCTGTCGGTGTTTTCGTATTACACAGGCATTAAAAACCCGAAGCCGGTCGCGATCGGCGGCGGCACCAACTCGCGCCTGTTCCCGAACGCGGTCAGCTTCGGACCGAGCATGCCGGGCGCCGTGTATTCGGGCCACTCCGAGCATGAGTTCATCACGCTCAGGCAATTGCTGTTGAACTTGCAGATGTACACGGCCGTGATGGTCGAGCTGGCGAAATAGGGCGGCCGGCCCGCCTCCGATGCATCAATCGCCCGTGTAAAAAAATTGGCGCGCGCGCCCGGCCCCGGCGGCCGGCCGCGCGCGCCCGCATCCCTTCCGCTTCGCTTCGAATCCCCCCGTAAGAACAACGATGTCGTACGTAGGAGACCGCCTACATCGGCCCAGACAATTCAGGGGCCGCGCGCGCTCCCGCGTGCCGCTCGCCTATGAGCCCGTCCGCCCCCGCCGGATCGGGGCGCCGGCCGGCGCTTACCGGCATTTCCACTCCGAAAACATGCGCTTGGCGCGTGGAAAAACCCCAAAAAACAGCGTGCTAGCATCGGTCTCCTCCTAGCGACGCACCTGTCTTCCGGCTGTGCGTCGCGTCGTTTCAAACGTGCGCTTTCAGGGCGGTGTCTGTGCCGCGGGGGCGTACTTTAAAGCGTACTGAAAAGCGTACTGAAAAGCGGATTTCAAAGCATACCCAAGGCGGCCGGAAGGCCGACAACGACCCATGCACAGCCTCGACCTGACCAAGCCCGACGGGCGCAACCTGACCTTGTACAGCACGCAGCCGATCCCGGCCGGGCTGGACGCGCCCAGTCCGTTCCCCGAGCCCCAGCTCGCCAATCCGCACCTGCGCTGGCACGCGCTGCGCGGCGAGTGGGTGACCTACGCCGCCTACCGCCAGAACCGCACCTACCTGCCGCCGCCGCAATACAACCCGCTCGCCGTCATGCTCGACCCGGCCAACCCGACCGAGGTGCCGGCCGGGCCCTACGAGATCGCCGTGTTCGACAACCGCTTCCCCGCACTCTCGCTCGCGGCGCACGACCCGCCGGTGCTGTCGGTGCCGAGCGCGCCGGCCAGCGGCCATTGCGAGGTCGTGGTGTTCACCCAGGACGCGTCGGCCGCGCTGGCGACGCTCCCGCTGGCGCGCATCGAGCTGCTGCTGCAGGTCTGGGGCGACCGCACCACGCGCATCGGCGCCCACGCGCGGATCCGCTACGTGCTGCCGTTCGAAAACCGCGGCGCCGAGGTCGGCGTGACGCTGCACCACCCGCACGGCCAGATCTACGCCTATCCGTTCGTGCCGCCGGTGCCCGAGCGCATGCTGGCGCAGGAGCGCGCCTACTACCTGCAGCACGGCGCGAGCCTGCTGTGCGACATGGCGCGCGCCGAGCAGGCCGACGGCAGCCGCGTCATCTACGCCGGCGAGTTCGCGACCGCCTTCGTGCCCGCGTGCGCGCGCTACCCGTACGAGGTATGGGTCATGCCGACCGACCCGGTCGACGCTTTCGCCGCGCTCACGCCGCCCCAGCGCGAAGACCTCGCGCGCGCGCTCAAGACCGTGCTGCTCAAATACGAGTCGCTGTGGGACCGGCCGTTTCCGTACCTCATGACCTGGTACCAGGCGCCGACCGACGGCCAGTCCCACCCCGAGACCCAGCTGCACGCGCAGCTGCTGCCGCCGTACCGCACGCGCGAGCGCCTCAAATACCTGGCCGGCACCGAACTGGGCGCCGGCATGTTCGCCATGGACGTGCTGCCCGAGACCACCGCCTTCGAGCTGCAGCAGGTCGACGTGGCGCTGGAGGACGCATGATGGCCGCGCCCCCGGCACAGTCGCGGCTCCACGCGCGCGAGGTCGCCGACAAGCTCGCCGTGGTGCGGCGCTGGCTCGGGTCCGGGAACGCGGGCGCGGTGCGCCTGCGCGGCATCGACTGGTTCGCCTGGGCCACCGCGGGCGGCTCGAGCGCGGTGCAGCAGAGCGCCGAGAGCGGCGTGGCCGAGGTGCTCGTGAGCGCCGCCGAGGCCTGCATCCTGACCGACGAGATCGAGGCCGACCGGCTGCGCGACGAGGAGGTCGGGGCGCTCTTCAGCTTCCACGTCACGCCCTGGGACGACAGCCACCTGCGCGAGCATTTCGTGCAGGGCCTGGCCGGCGGGCGCCCGGTGCTCAGCGACCGTCCGGTGGGCGCCGAGCTGGCGCTGCCGGCGGCGGCGCGCAACGCGCGTCTGGTGCTGTCGGCGCCCGAGCGCGAGCGCTACCGCCTGCTCGGCGCGCTCAGCGCGCTGGCCATGACCGAGGCCCTGCGCGCGGCGCGCCCCGACTGGAGCGCCTGGCAGCTGGCCGGCGCCGGCGCCCAGGCGCTGTGGCGGCGCGGGGTGTATCCGGCGCTGGTGCTGGCCGCCGGCGAGCGCCGCCTGCCGCTCTACCGCCACCCGACCCCGGCCAACGAGCCGCTCGGGCGCGACGCCATGCTGGTGTTTTGCGCGCGCCGCCACGGCCTGCACGCCAACCTCACGCGCTGCGTCGCGTTCGGCCACGCGCCGCCGCGCATGCACGAACTGCTCGACATCGAGGCGACCGGGCTGGCCGCCTGCGTGCCGGGCAACTCGCTCGCGTCGGTGTACCACGCCTTCGAGCAGGCCTACCGCCACGCGAACGCGCCCGGGGCCATCCGCGAGCACCACCAGGGCGGCGTGACGGGCTACCAGTCGCGCGAGCTGCTCGCCAGCGCCACCACCGCGCTGGCGCTGGCGCCGGGCATGGCGCTCGCGTTCAACCCCAGCCTGACCGGCAACAAGCTCGAGGACACCTTCCTGCTCGGCCCCGACGGGCTCGAGAACATCACGTTCGACCCGGCCTGGCCGGCCACCACCGCGCACGGGCGCATGCGCCCGCTCTGGCTGGAGTCGCCGTGGTGACGCTGGCGGGCTTTTTCGGCGGCGCGCCCGAGGCGCACGCGTCGGCGCCCGGGCGCGTCAACCTGCTCGGCGAGCACACCGACTACAACGACGGCTTCATGCTGCCCGTGGCCACCCCGCAGCGCACCGAGGTGGCGCTCGCGCGCAGCCACGACGACCATTTCCACATCTATTCGGCCACGCTCGACGCGCTCGTGACGTTCCGCCGCGACGGCCACGCGCCGCAGGGTTTCGCGAGCTACGTCGAGGGCTGCGTGCGGCTGCTGGCCGGGCGCGGGGTCGAGGTGCCGCCGCTGCGCATCTATCTGAGCACCGAGCTGCCGGTCGGCTCCGGCCTGTCGAGCAGCGCCGCGCTCGAGGTGGCGACGCTGCGCGCGCTGCGCGCGCTGCTCGCCGTAGAACTCGACGACGTGGCGCTGGCCCAAATCGCCCAGCGCGCCGAGATCGAATACGCGCGCGTCAACTGCGGCATCATGGACCAGATGGCCGCCAGCCTGGCCGACCAGGACCACATGCTGTTCATCGACGCGCGCACGCTCGCCCACCGGCGCGTGCCGCTGCCGGCGAGCAGCGAACTGATCGTGATCGACTCGGGCGTGCCGCGCACCCTGTCGGGGAGCAAATACAACGAGCGGCGCGCCGAATGCGCCGAGGCCGCGCGCCGGCTCGGGCTGGCCTCGCTGCGCGACGCGGCCGACCCCGGCGCGCTCGAGGCCCTGCCCTCGCCCTACCGCGAACGGGCGCGCCACGTGGTGCACGAGAACCTGCGCGTGCTCGAGGCCGTCGGGGGCGTCCCGCCCGAGCGTTTCGGCGCCCTCATGGACGCCTCGCACGCGAGCCTGCGCGACGACTACGCGGTCTCGATCGGCGCGCTCGACGAGCTCGCGGCCGCCCTGCGCGGGGCGGCCGGGGTGTACGGCGCGCGCCTGACCGGGGCCGGCTTCGGCGGCGCCTGCGTGGCGCTGTGCCGGCGCGGCGCG
>NZ_PXWF02000066.1 GCF_003011895.2 Massilia glaciei
GCCGGCGACGGGCTTGAGCCGGCGCCGCGGCCGGCCCGGCGCGCGTCGCCGCCCGACTTCGGCGGCAAGGACGACTTCCAGCTGGCCCAGGCGATCCGCCACCTCAAGGGCCAGCCGGTGCGGCTCGCCGCGCTCGCCGCCCCCGCGCGCGGGACGGCCGATCCGGGGGCGATCGCGGTGCCGGCCGGGCCGGCCGCCGCCGCCGCGAAATGAACCCGCGGCAAGATTCGGCGGGGCCCGGCGCCGAACTCGACGACGCCGCCCTGCTGCGCTATTCGCGCCACATCCTGCTCGACGAGATCGGGATCGAGGGCCAGCAGCGCCTGCTGGCCGCGCGCGCGCTCGTGATCGGCGCCGGCGGCCTCGGCTCGCCGGCGGCGCTGTACCTGGCCGCGTCCGGGGTCGGCCAGATCACGCTGGTCGACGACGACGAGGTCGACCTGACCAACCTGCAGCGCCAGATCATGCACGGCACCGCCAGCGTCGGCCGGCCCAAGGTCGAGTCGGGGCGCGCCGCGCTGCTGGCGCTCAACCCGGGGGTGGCGGTGCGCGCGCTGCGCGAGCGCGCCGCCGGCGCGCGCCTCGCGCAACTGGTGGCCGGGGCCGACGTGGTGCTCGACTGCTGCGACAATTTCGCCACCCGCCACGCGGTCAACCGCGCCTGCGTGGCGGGCCGGGTGCCGCTGGTGTCGGGCGCGGCGATCCGCTTCGACGGCCAGCTCGCCGTGTTCGACCCGCGCCAGCCCGGCTCGCCCTGCTACTGCTGCCTGTTCCCCGAGGGCGCCGGCTTCAAGGACGCCGCCTGCGCCAGCATGGGGGTGTTCGCGCCGCTGGTGGGGGTGGTCGGCGCGATGCAGGCGGCCGAGGCGCTCAAGCTGCTGCTCGGGGTCGGCCGCCCGCTGGCCGGGCGCCTGCTGCTGCTCGACGCGCGCGCGATGGAATGGACCAGCATCGGGGTCGCGCGCGACCCGGCCTGCGCCGTGTGCGGGAGCGCCACATAGCAATGAAATAATATTTCATTCAAGGCAGCGAAATGACATAATCCGTTACGAACCCGCGCGGGGCGCGCCGCGCGCGGGTGGCGTACAATTATTGGCGTCCCGATTTCGCCCCCGCCGGGGCAATCGGCCTTATACTCTGCTCTCATCATTCGACCGGACGTTGTTCCTTATGATTATGCCTATCGTTTCCCACCGCATCCCACAGGGCCCGCTGCGCCGGCGCAAGGCGCGCGGATTCACGCTCATCGAAATCATGGTCGTCGTCGTCATCATCGGCATCCTGGGCGCGCTGGTGGTGCCGAAGCTGCTCGGCCGCACGGTCGACGCCCGCATCACGGCCGCCAAGACCGACATCGCCAGCCTGAACGGCATCCTCAAGCTGTACAAGCTCGACAACAACCGCTACCCGACCACCGAACAGGGCCTCAAGGCGCTGATCGAGAAGCCGACCACCGGCCCGACCCCCAACGGCTGGAAGGAAGGCGGCTACGTCGACAAGCTGCCCAAGGATCCATGGGGCAACCCGTTCCAGTACATGTACCCTGGCCTGCACAATAAGAGCGAGCCCGACCTGTACACGCTGGGCGCCGACGGCCAGCCCGGCGGCACCGGCGAAGACGCCGACATCGGCTCCTGGGACAACTAGGAAAGGCGCCGGTGCCCAGACGGCCCAGACGGCCCAACCGGCCGCTTCGCGCAGCGCGCGGCTTCACCCTGGTCGAGCTGATGGTCGTGATGGTCATCATCGGGATCACGATCGGCCTCGTCTCGTTCAACGCCATCCCCAGCTCGCGCCAGAACCTGCAGGCCGAGGCGGCGCGCATCGCGCTGCTGCTGCAGCTCGCGCGCGACGAGGCGATCGTGCGCAACCGGCTCGTCGCGTTCGAGGCCGACTCCCAGCAATACCGCTTTTTGGTGCGCAGCGAGACGCGCTGGGACCCGGTCGACGACGACGAGCTGCTGCGCGAGCGCGAGTTCAAGAGCGCGCCGGTGCAACTGGTGCTCGATCCGGCCGGCAGCGGCGCCGGCGAGAAGCTGCGCATCACGTTCGGGCGCGAGCCGGTTGACCGCCCGTTCGTGCTGACCCTCGCCAGCGGCGACGACAAGGTGGCGATCCGCGCCGACGGCATCGGCCATTTCGTCGTCGAGTGAACGCCATGAACGCCATGACCGCCACGAAGGCCACGAAGGCCACGAAGGCCACGAAGGCCACGAAGGCCACGAGCGCCACGCGTCGCGCGCGCCCGGGCGGCCGGCGCGCGCGCGGCTTCACGCTGCTCGAGGTGCTCGTCGCGCTGGTCATCGTCGGCACCTCGCTGGTGGCCTCGCTGCGCGCCGTCGGCAGCCTCTCGACCAACGCGAGCGCGCTGCGCACCGCCATGATGGCGACCTGGTCGGCCGAGAACCGGCTGGTCCAGATCCGCCTCGCCAAGCAGTTCCCCGCGCTCGGGCGCCAGAGCTTCGACTGCCCGCAGGGCGACCTTATATTGATCTGCCAGGAGGAGGTGGTGGCCAGCCCCAACCCGCGCCTGCGGCGGGTCGAGGTCAGCGTGTTCGAGGCGCGCAATCCGCAGCGCCGCGTCATCAAGCTGATCCAACTGGTGCGCAACCAGTGAGGCGCGGCGCCGGCTTCACGCTCATCGAGCTGCTCGTCGCCATCAGCATCCTGGCGATCGTGGCGGTGCTCGGCTGGCGCGGCCTGGGCACCATTGTGCAGGCGCGCGGCGCCCTGACCGGGCAGATGGAGGCCACGCGCGGCATGCAGCTCGCTTTCGCCCAGATGGAGAGCGACCTCGAGCACCTGGCCGACGACAAGCTGGTCAACGGCCGCCCGTTCCTGCTGGCCGGCGACGACCGCCTGACGCTGGTGCGCAAGACCCACATCGAAAACCAGCCGACCCGGCTGCAGGTGGTGGCCTACCGCCTGCGCGACGGCGTGCTCGCGCGCAGCGAGTCCAACCCGACCGGCGACCTGATCGAACTCGACGCCCTGTGGCAGGCCGCCGCCAGCGGCATCGGCGGCGGCGCCACGGTGCCGCTGCAGGCGAACCTGGGCGCGATGTCGCTCGAGAACTGGGAGCCCGACGGCTGGCGCCCGAGCAACCCGAACGCTAGCGGCGCCGTGCTGCGCCCGCCCATGACGGGCGCGATCGTGCCGACCGGGCTGCGGGTGTCGCTGCAGGTGCCGGGCCAGGGCGCGCCCATGGTCAAGTCCTTCCTGCTGGGGGGGCGCTGATGGAGCCGGCCAAAAAGCACTTGAGGCCGTCCGTGTTCCGGCGCGCGCGCCGGCGCGGCGTGGCCGTGATCACGGCCCTGCTGCTGACCACGCTGGCGGTCACGCTGGTGGCCAGCCTGTTCTGGCAGCAGCAGGTGCAGGTGCGCTCGATGGAGAACCAGCGCCTGCACCTGCAGACCAAATGGATCCTGCGCGGCGCGATCGACTTCACCAGCCTGCTGATGCAGCAGGACGGCATCGACCACGCGCTCAACACCTCGCTGACCCATTTCTGGAACGCGCCGCTGGCCGAGACCCGGCTCGACCAGTACATCGAGCGCGAGCGGGTCGAGGGGGAGAATTTCCAGGCCACGCTGTCGGGCCACATCGTGGACGCCTCCTCGCGTTACAATCTCACCAACCTGGCCGACAAGCGGGTGCCGAGCCGGGAGCACACGGCGATCCTCGCGCGCCTGCTGCGCCATCTGCAGCTCGACCCGGCGCTGGCGGCGCGCGCGGCCAGGGCCATCGCCAACACCCAGCCGGTGCCGTACAACCCCGACGGCACGCCGCTGGCGCTGCCGGGCCAGGTGCCGGTGCAGGGCGCGCCGCTGGCGCTGGTGCACGTCGACGACCTGGCCGCGATCCCGGGCTTCACGCCGGCGGTGGTGGCCAAGCTGCGCGATTTCGTGATCGTGCTGCCCAAGCCGACCCAGGTCAACGTCAACACCGCGCCGCCCGAGGTGCTTGCGGCCCTGATCGACAGCTACACGGTGGCCCAGGGCAACGCGCTGGTGGCGCGGCGCAAGCAGGCCGACTGGCGCACCGATGCCGAATTCCTGGCCGCGCTGGGCGGGCCGCAGCCGGCGGTGGCGGGCAGCGCGGTGGTGCGCAGCGATTATTTCCTGATCCAGAGTCGGATCAGGCTCGACCGCGCCGCGCTTGACGCCGAGTCGCTGATCGAGCGCCAGCCGGGCGGCGCCAGCCCGGTGCTGGTGTGGGTGCGGCAAAACTAGTATGGGAATGGATGTGGAATGGGCGCGGCGCGGGCGGCACAGGCGCGGCGGGCAGGCGGCAATCATAACAAGACCAACGGGCCCGGAACGGGCGATTGAAAGAGAGACGGTTTGACTACTTTATATATCCGGCATCCGGCCCGGGCGGAAGGCGAACACGCATTGGCGCGCTTCGCGCTGGTGGCCGACGGCGGCGCGCTGCTGCAGCAGGGCGAGGGCGCGATCCGCAGCCTGGGCGACCTGGTCGCGGCGAGCCGGCGCGTGGTGCTGCTGCTGGCGGCGGCCGACGTCACGCTGCTCCACGTCAAGGCGCCGCCATTGTCCAACGCGCGCCTGAAGTCGGCGCTGCCGGCGCTGGTCGAGGAGCACGTGCTGGGCGACCCGTCCGAATGCGTGCTGGTGGCCGCGCCGTCCGAGTCGCCCGACGGCACCCGCTCGGTGGCGGTGGCGCAGCGCGCCTGGCTCGAGCCGCTGGTCAAGTCGCTGCTGGCGCTGGGCGCGCGCAGCGTCGCCGCGCTGCCGTTCCAACTGTGTCTGCCGCTGCACCCGGGCAGCGTCGCCGCCGCCATCGGCGGCGGCGAGGTCACGCTGCGCCACGGCCTGTACGAGGGCCTGGGGCTGGCGCTGGCCGCGCCCCCCGCGGTCGCGCTGCAGACCGTGCGCGCGCTGGCGGGCGATTCGCCCCTGGTGCTGACGGTGCCGCACGACCAGCTGGGCGAATACCAGGCGCTGGCGCTGGAGGCCGGCCCGGCCATCACGCTCGAGGGCGAGCATTGGGAGCACTGGATCGCCGGCTCCAAGTCGACCACGCTCGACCTGGTGCCGGGCCTGGGCGCGGCCGGCGCCAAGGTGCGCGACTGGCAGCGCTGGCGCTGGCCGCTGCGGGTGGCGCTGCTGGCGCTGCTGGTCAACGTGGTCGGCCTGAACCTCGAATGGCTGCGCCTCAAGCGCGAGGCCGACGCGCTGCGCCTGTCGATCACCCAGACCTTCACCAGGACCTATCCGGGCCAGCCGGTGCAACTGCCGCTGGCGCAGATGCGCGCCAACGTGGCCGCCGCCAAGGCCGGCCAGGGACAGGCCGGGCCGGGCGACATGCTGTACCTGGCCGCCGCCCTCGGCGAGGCCATGCGCAACGAGGGCGGGCCCGCCGTCGCCACGCTCGACTACCGCGCCGGCGCGCTCACGGTCAAGGCCAAGCCCGAGAGCGTGACCGCGGGCGTGGGCGCCAGGCTGGCCGCCGCGCTGGCCGCGCGCGGCCTCGCGCTCGACGAGCAGGGGCCCGGCGTCTGGCGGCTCAGCGCCAGCCCGGCGGGCGTCCCCGCCCCGGGCGCCAACGTCATCCGGGTCCCGGCCGGCAGCACCGTCACCACCACCACAGGAGGCCAGCAATGAGCGCCGTCAACGTCCTCAACGCCCACCGCGAGCGCTTCGCGCTGGCCTGGCTCGCGCGCACCGAGCAGGAGCGCAAGTACATCGCCGCCGGCGCCGTGGCGCTGGCCGCCGCGCTGGTCTATCTGGTCTTCATCGGCCCGGCGCTGGAGGGGCGCGCCGACCTGCGTAAGAACATTCCGGCGCTGCGCCAGGACGCGGCCACCATGCAGGCGCTGGCGCAGGAGGCGGCCCAGTTCGGCAACCAGGGCGCGCTCCAGGTGACCCCGGTCACGCAGGCCTCGCTGACGGCCAGCCTGGCCGCGAACGGCATCACGGCCGCGCCGGGCGCGCTGGTGGTGGTCGGCGAGAACGCCAAGCTCGACCTCTCAAACGTTCCGTTCGCCAACCTCACCGCCTGGCTCGACGCCCAGCGCCGCGAGCACCGCCTCGCCGTGCAGGAGGCGACCGTGGTGGCGCTGGCCGCGCCCGGGATGGTCGACGCGACGCTGGCGCTGCGCCAGAACAACGGTTCAGGGGCCCAATGAGGCGCACCATGCTATGGTTGCTCGCCGTCATCGTGACGGTGGCGGCGACGGTGCTGGTGTTCCTGCCGGCCGCGTGGCTGGGCCAGGTTGTCGAGAAGCAAACCGGCGGCCGTTTGACTCTCGGGGATGCGCAGGGTACGCTGTGGCGCGGCTCGGCGTTTGTGGGCGGCGCGGCCGGCCGGGGCGGCGCCGTCACGCCGCTGCTGCCGGGGCGCTTCGCGTGGCGCCTGTCGCCGCTGGTGCTGCTCGGCCAGGTCGACCTGGAACTTGAGAACCCGCTGGCGCTGGCGCAGCCGGTGGCCCTCACCGGCAGCTGGTCCGACTGGCGCGTGAGCGCCGGCACGCTGCTGCTGCCGGCCGGCGGGCTGGCCGGGCTGGGCGCGCCGCTCAACACGCTCGCGCCGAGCGGCAACATGCGCCTTGGCTGGAGTTCGCTCGACCTGGCGCGGCTGGGCAACGCGGTCGCGGTCAGCGGGCGCACGGTGCTGAGCATGGAGGACATGGGCTCGCGGGTGTCGGCCGTCAAGCCGCTGGGCAGCTACGAAATGGTGCTCGACTGGCGCGGCGCGCGGGTCGACCTCGATTTGAAGACGGTGCGCGGGGCGCTGCTGTTGTCGGGCAAGGGAACGCTCGAGAACGGCCGCCTCGATTTCTCGGGACAGGCGCGCGCCGCCGAAGGGTACGAAGAATCGCTGGGCAGCCTGCTCAATCTGCTGGGCCAGCGCCGAATGGTTGACGGAAAAAACATAATCGCCTTAGAGTTCAAACAATGAAAAAACACTCACGCAACACCGCCGGCCTTTCCGCTTTGCCCCTGCGTAAGATCGCGGCCGGCATCATGCTTTGCTGCGCGGTCGGCGGCAACGGCCCGGTCTGGGCCCAGGCCGAGGGACAGGCGGCGCTCAATTTCGTCAACACCGACATCGAGTCGGTGATCAAGGCGGTCGGCCACTACACCGGCACCACCTTCATCATCGACCCGCGCATCAAGGGCAACCTGACGCTGGTGTCGGAGCAGCCGATCAGCAAGGCGCAGGCCTTCAGCCTGCTGACCTCGGCGCTGCGGCTGCAGGGCTACGCGGTCGTCACCGGCGACGGCTACGCCAAGGTGGTGCCCGAGGCCGAGGCCAAGCTGCAGGCCTCGCCGACCTACGTCGGGGTCGGCCGCACGCGCGTCAAGGGCGACCAGATCGCGACCCAGATCTTCTACCTGGGCCACGAGTCGGCGGCCAACCTGACGGCGGTGCTGCGCCCCCTGATCTCGCCCAACAACTCGATCATGGCCAACCCGGGCAACAACAGCCTGGTCATCACCGACTACGCCGACAACCTGGCGCGCCTGTCCAAGATCATCGCCGCGCTCGACGCCCCGGTCGCCGGCGGGGTCGAGGTGGTGCCGGTGCGCCACGCGATCGCCAGCGACCTCGCCGCGCTGGTCGGCAAGCTGCTCGAGCCGAGCGCCGGCGGCGACTCCGGGCGCGTGAGCGTGGTGGCCGACCCGCGCACCAACTCGCTGGTGGTGCGCGCGCCCTCGCCGGCGCGCGCCAACCTGGCCAAGGCGCTCATCGACAAGCTCGACCAGCCGACCACGCAGGCCGGCAACGTGCACGTGGTTTACCTCAAGAA
This sequence comes from Massilia glaciei, assembly GCF_003011895.2. Taxonomy (GTDB): domain Bacteria; phylum Pseudomonadota; class Gammaproteobacteria; order Burkholderiales; family Burkholderiaceae_D; genus Telluria_A; species Telluria_A glaciei. The sequence goes on from NZ_PXWF02000066.1 coordinate 7,775, forward strand.
CGCCGACGCCGTCAAGCTGGCCGCGACGCTGCGCGCGGTGGTCTCGCAGGACGCCTCGGCGCTGCCGCAACAGCAGGACGGCACCAGCGGCGGCACGGTCCAGGCCGGCATGGGCGCGGGCGCGGGCGGCGCCGGCGGCCAGGGCCAGGGCCAGCAGGGCGGCCTCGGGTCCGGCGCCTCGAGCATGAATTCGCAGGTCCAGCAGGCCGCCGGCGGCGGCGGCGGCGCCAACAGCGCCGGCTACATCCAGGCCGACGCCTCGACCAACACCCTGATCATCACCGCGCCGGACGCGGTGTACCGCAACATGCGCGCCGTCATCGACATGCTCGACGTGCGCCGCGCCCAGGTCTACATCGAGTCGCTGATCGTCGAGGTCAACGCCGAGAAGGCCTCCGAGTTCGGGATCCAGTGGGTCGGCGCGAGCGGCAACGGCAACAGCACCTACCGGGTCGGCGGCCTGCAGTCGTTCACCGGCGGGGGCAACGCCAACAACATCGGCGGCGTGGCCGGCGCGCTGCTGGCGGCCACCTCGGGCACCGCCGCCGCGGTGCCGACCATCGGCGCCGGCTTCACGGTCGGCCTGTTCAAGCAGGTCGGCGGCGCGCTCGGGCTGGGCGCGCTGGCGCACGCGCTCGAGACCGACGGCAACGCCAACATCCTGTCGACCCCGAACATGCTCACGCTCGACAACGAGGTGTCGACCATCAAGGTCGGCCAGAACGTGCCGATCATCAGCGGCCAGTTCACCACCGCCGCCGGCGGCGCCAACGCCAACCCGTTCCAGACCATCGACCGGCGCGACGTCGGCCTGATGCTCAAGGTGCGCCCGCAGATCTCCGAGGGCGGCACCATCAAGATGGCGATCTACCACGAGTCCTCGAGCGTCGACCCGGCCAGCCTGAACTCGCCGGCCGGCGTGACGACCAACATCCGCATCATCGAGAACAACGTGATCGCCGACGACGGCCAGATCATCGTGCTCGGCGGCCTGATCGAGGACACCGAGGGCGACGGCGTCGAGAAGGTGCGCGGGCTGGGCGACATCCCGGTGCTGGGCAACCTGTTCAAGTACCAGACCCGCAAGCGCGCCAAGAAGAACCTGATGGTGTTCCTGCGCCCGGTGATCGTGCGCAGCAAGGAGCAGAGCAGCGACATCGCCGCCGACCGCTACGACTACATGCGCGCCTCGGGCCTGTCGGCCCAGCCGCCGACCGGCAACGCCCTGATCCGCGACCTCGGCGCCCCGGTGCTGCCGCCGCTGGTGAACGGCCAGCCGCCGGCCGGCGGCGCCATGGCGCGCATGCCGGCGCCGCGGCCCGGCGCCAAGACCCTGGTCAAGCCCGGCGCGCCCGTGGCCAGCCCGTCGGGCATCCAGTACCGCGCCGTGACGCCGATCGAAAAAAAATAGAGCCCCTATGAACAACCTGTTGCCATACGCCTTCGCCCGCGACTTCGGGGTCCTCGCGCGCCCGAGCGAGGAGCTCGAGCACACGGTCGAAGTGTGGGTCTCGGGCGCGTCCAAGCCGGCCGCCATCGCCGAGGTCTCGCGCCGCTTCGGGCGCGTCTCGCTGCGCTCGATGGAGCGCGCCGAGCTCGAGGCGGCCATCGCCAACGCCTACGCCGGCAGCGGCGGCGACGCCTCGCAGGTGGTCGACGAGTTCGACGCCGACCTCGACCTGACCAAGCTGCTGCAGGACGTGCCGGCGATCGAGGACCTGCTCGAGTCGTCCGACGACGCGCCCGTGATCCGCATGATCAACGCGCTGCTGACGCAGTCGCTGCGCGAGGGGGCGTCCGACATCCACATCGAGCCGTTCGAGCAGACCTCGGTGGTGCGCTTCCGGATCGACGGCGCGCTGCGCGACATCGTGCGCCCGCGCAAGGCGATCCACGCCTCGCTGATCTCCCGCATCAAGATCATGGCGCAGCTCGACATCGCCGAGAAGCGCCTGCCCCAGGACGGGCGCATCACGCTGCGGGTGGGCGGCAAGCCGGTCGACGTGCGCGTCTCGACGCTGCCGACCGGCCACGGCGAGCGCGCCGTGCTGCGTCTGCTCGACAAGGAGGCCGGCAAGCTCGACCTCGGCCACCTCGGCATGGCGCCGGCGCTGCTGCCGCAGTTCGACACCCTGATCAAGCAGCCGCACGGGATCGTGCTCGTGACCGGCCCGACCGGCTCGGGCAAGACCACCACGCTGTACGCGGCGCTGTCGCGCCTGAACGCGAGCACCACCAACATCCTGACCGTGGAGGACCCGATCGAGTACGACCTGGTCGGGGTCGGCCAGACCCAGGTCAACGCGCGCATCGACATGAGCTTTTCCAAGGCCCTGCGCGCCATTTTGCGGCAGGACCCGGACGTGATCATGATCGGCGAGATCCGCGACCTCGAGACCGCCCAGATCGCGGTGCAGGCCTCGCTGACCGGCCACCTGGTGCTGGCCACGCTGCACACCAACGACGCCGCCGCCGCCGTCACGCGCCTGCTCGACATGGGGATCGAGCCGTTCCTGCTGTCGTCCTCGCTGCTGGGCGTGATGGCGCAGCGGCTGGTGCGCAAGCTGTGCGTGCACTGCAAGGCGCCGGAGCCGGGCGACGGCGCCAGGCCGGGCTCCCACTACTACCGCGCGGTCGGCTGCGACAAGTGCGGCCAGACCGGCTACCACGGCCGGGTCGGGGTCTACGAGCTGCTCCAGACGACCGAGCTGATCCGTGAACAGATCCACAACCGCGCCTCCGAGGCCGAGATCCGCCGCGCGGCCCAGGCCACCGGCATGAAAACCATGCGCGAGGACGGCCAGCGCTGGCTCGACGACGGCACCACGACGCAGGCCGAGTTGCTGCGCGTGACCAAGGACTGAAGATGCCAGCATTCCGCTACGAAGCCGTCGACGCCGGCGGCGCCACGCGCAAGGGCGTGGTCAACGCCGACAGCCCGCGCTCGGCGCGCGCCGACCTGCGCATGCAGGGGCTGACCCCGCTCGCGGTCGACGCCATCGCCGACCAGCTCGACGCCTCGGGCGCGGCCAAAAGCCGCGGCTTCGGCGAGCGCTTGTCGACGGTCGAACTGGCGCTGTTCACGCGCCAGCTCTCGAGCCTGCTCGAGGCCGGGCTGCCGCTCGAGCAGGCCTTCACCGCCCTGCTCGAGCAGGCCGAGCGCCCGTTCGTGCGCGACCTGGTCGCCTCGATCCGCTCCGAGGTCATGGGCGGGGCCTCGTTCTCGGACGCGCTGTCGCGCCACCCGCGCGACTTCGAGCCGATCTACCGCGCGCTGGTCGCCTCGGGCGAGCAGATCGGCCACCTGGCGCGCGTGCTCACGCGGCTGGCCGACTACCTCGAGCGGCGCAACGCGCTGGTCCAGAAGGTGCGCCTGGCGTTCCTGTACCCGGGCATCGTCACCGTGGTCGCGTTCGCGATCGTGATCTTCCTGCTCACCTACGTGGTGCCGCAGATCGTCACGGTGTTCGCCAACACCAAGCAAAAGCTGCCGCTGCTGACCGTGATGATGCTGGCCGTGTCGGACTTCACGCGGGCCTACGGCGTCGCCGTGTTCATCGGCCTGGTCGCCGCGTTCGTCGCGTGGCGCCGCGCGCTGCGCGACCCGGGCCTCAAACGGCGCTGGCACACCTGGCTGCTGACCGCGCCCGTGTACGGCAAGTTCGAGCGCAGCCTGAACACGGCGCGCTTCGCCAGCACGCTGGCCATCACCACCGGCTCGGGGGTGCCGATCCTGCAGGCGCTCGACACCAGCCGCGACACCCTGTCCAACGTGGCCATGAAGGAGCTCGTCGAACAGGCCAGCGCCAGCGTGCGCGAGGGCGTGAGCCTGGCGCGCGCGCTGTCGGCGCAAAAGCACTTCCCGCCGATGCTGGTGCACATGATCCGGGCCGGCGAGATCACGGGCGAACTGCCCGCGATGCTCGAGCGGGCCGCCAACTCCCAGCAGCAGGACCTCGAGCGGCGCACCCTGACCATCGCCGGCCTGCTCGAGCCGGTGCTGATCCTCACGATGGGGGTGGTGGTGCTGCTGATCGTGCTTGCCGTCCTGATGCCGATCATCGAAATCAATCAGCTGGTGCGCTAAGCTGCTGAAGAGAAACCAAGGAATACCATGAAGCGCCTGCCTGAAATAACCACCTTTGCCGCCGTGCTGGCCCTGTCGGCGTCGCTGACCTACTGGGGCATGGAGATGTACAAGCCGAAGGAGCGCCCGCTGGCCGTGGCCGAACTGGCGGCCGCGCCCGAGCCCGCGCTCGACGCGGCGGCGGGCCTGTTCGGCGGCCAGCCGGCTAGCACCGCCAGCAACTACCAGCTCACGGGCGTGATCGCGGCCGGGCGCGACAGCGCCGCCATCCTGATCGCCGACAGCGGGCAGCCGCGGGCGGTCAAGATCGGCAAGGACGTGGTCCCGGGCGTTACCGTGGTCGAGGTCCATCCGCGCCACGTGATGCTGTCCGAGAACGGCATGCGCAAGCGCGTCGAGCTCACGGCCGACACCCGGCCTCCGGCAACCATGGGCGGCGCGGTCGAGCCGCCCAACCCGGCCCAGCTGCAGTACCAGCAGCCGGCCGAGCAGCCGATGAACCGCCAGCAGAGCCAGCAGCCGATCCCGCAGGAGGGCGATCAGCCGCCGCAGCTGGTCGACGCGCCGCCGATCCCGACCCCGCCGCCGCCGCCGCAGGTCGAGATGCCGCCGCCGACCCGCTCGACCGGCGTGTCGCCGCCGACCGAGTAGGCCGCGGCCGAATCGCGGCAGAACCGCCGCGGGCCGCCGCCAGTGCGCCGCCGCCCGCCGACAAGCGCGCCGGCGCGGCGCACCCGTAACGCCCGAGGAACCTTGACCATGACCGTGTTCTCCGCCCTTGCTGCCTGCCTCGGTTCGTTGTTCCTGATCGCCGCGCCCGGCGGCGCCGCCAGCACCCCCTCCAGCCCCTCCAGCGCCCCCGCCGCCGGCACGACGTCCAGCGCCGACGCCACGCCCGCCGCCGA
>NZ_PXWF02000067.1 GCF_003011895.2 Massilia glaciei
CAAAATCTGAATTGAGAATTGCTGTCAAACCGCCCTATCTGCGCAGCGCGAACCCCTTCGCCAGGGCCAGGCCGGCCAGCGCGGCAAGCAGGTGTTTGATCGTATGGCCGCTGATAAGGCCCAGCGCCGCCAAGATTGCGTGGTCCGCCATTTCGCACAGCTTGGCCAGCACATACAGTCCGATGGCGGCACCGAACGCGATCCGTTGTTCGCGCGCGGCGCCGGATAGCCACTGCACCAGGGGAATCAGCACGATCGGCAGCAACTGCAGTATCAGGTAGGGCCCCAGATCGCCGCGTCCGAGCAAATCGGTGTGGCGCCACCACGCCACGCTGCCGAAGGCCCACACCAGCATCAGCGGCAGGGTAGCACCCGGCGCGTTCAGGTATTCGCGGGCGGCCGCGGCCAGCAGCGCGGCGCAGGCGATGGCGATCGGCAGGCGGTCCCATACCAGCCGCGCGTTGTCGGGCGCGAGGTGGTACCACGCGGAGCAAAATGCGGTCAGCACCAGGGCCGCGAAAAAGACCGTGTAGGCGGGCCTGATCCGGTCGAGGGTGGGCGCGAGGCGGGTGCGCCAAACCTGCAGCAAGCCATACAGGCCGACCAGCACGAAGCAGATATTGGAGAGCACGTCGGCGCCATTGGCCACACCGGCCAGTGCGTGGCCATCGGCGAATGCGTGGTAGTTGGCCGGCTGCGGAATCGGGCCGTGGATCAGCGAGGCCAGAATCAAGCCGAGGCTGAGGGACGCTGCGATATAAACCTGGAGAGAACGAGCGCGCATGGCGACCCCTATTTATTGGAATAAGGCCACTTTGGCAGACATCCCACCGGCCGCCCAGACATGGCGGGTTCGTCGAACCGCGCTATGCCGCCGGTAGCGCGGGCCGCTACCCTGGCATTTTTGGCAGCTGGTCGGCCGGCAGGCGCGCCCTGCCCCCGCATTGCGAGGACAGCACGATCGAGGTTGTCGTCTTGCCGATTTTTCCGAGTGATTTTATAAGCTCCTGCAGATGCTCCGGCGCGCGCACGGCGATATGGAGCAAGGCGCAGTGGCTGCCGGTTGTCGCGTGCAAGGCCAGCACCTCGTGGTGCGATGCGGCCCAGGCGTCGAGCGCATCGTGCGACTCGACCGTGATGTTGATGAAGGCCTCGAAGGTGTAACCGAGCGCCCTCAGGTTAAGCCGCGCGCCGAAACCCTCGATCACCCCGGCCTCCTCGAGCCGCCGCACGCGCTCGGCCACCGCGGGCGACGTCAGGTGGATCCTGCGCCCGATTTCGGAAAACCCAAGGCGTGAATTCTCCTGCAGCAGGGCGAGGATTTTGCGGTCGTACGCGTCCAGTTCAAAACTCAAAGAAAACCCCTGTAAAAACCTTCAATGCTGCCCCCGGGAGGGGGCCAACACCGTCGATATCATATTGTCCGGCACAACACCGGCCCCTATCATAGATTCTTTTTACTGAAAGGATAAGCCCATGGACCAGTCCATCAAAGGCGGCATTGGCGACTTCGACTTCCTGCTCGGGCACTGGCATGTCGACAACCTGCGCCTGCGAAAGCGCCTGCAAAACAATACCGACTGGGAGTCCTTCGAGGCGACCCAGCACAATGTGGCGCTGCCCGGGGCGATCGGCAATCTGGACGACTACATCGCCGAGAGCTGGCGCCCGGGCTTCGTCGGCATGTCGCTTCGGCTCTTCAATCCGCAAACGGCGTTGTGGAGCATCTACTGGCTCGACAACGTCAATGCGGGCTTGAACCCGGCCGGCGTGCTGCTGCCGCCGGTGGTGGGCAGATTCAGCCACGGCGTCGGGGTCTTTGAATGCGACGACGAGCTTGACGGCCGGCCGATCCGCATGCGCTACACGTGGTCCGACATAACGCCCGACAGCGCGCGCTGGGAGCAGGCCATTTCGCCCGACCGCGGTGACACCTGGGAGATGAATTGGCGCATGACGTTTCGGCGCACCGCCGGCGCATAAAAAACGGCGCGAGGGGCCGCAGCCGCTCGCGCCGTTTTCGGGAGTGCTGCGCTTAGTTGGCCGCGACCTTGGCCGCGATCTTGGCCGCGACCTTGGCCGGCGCCGACATGTTCAGCGCGCGCATCAGGAAGCCCCAGCGGTCGGCCACTTCCTCGATCTGCTTGGCGGTCGGCTTGCCCGCCCCGTGCCCCGCCTTGACGTCGATGCGGATGATGACCGGCGGCGCGCCCGCCGCCTGCGCCGCCTGGGCGGCGGCGGCAAACTTGAAGCTGTGCGCCGGCACCACGCGGTCGTCATGGTCGGCCGTGGTGATCATGGTCGCCGGGTAGCAGGAGCCGGCCTTCAGATTGTGCAGTGGCGAGTACTTGACCAGCGCCTTGAACTCGTCGGCGTTCTCGGACGAGCCGTAGTCCGAGGTCCAGGCCCAGCCGATCGTGAATTTATGAAAGCGCAGCATGTCGAGCACGCCCACCATCGGGATCGCAGCGCCGAACAGTTCCGGACGCTGGGTGATGGCCGCGCCGACGAGCAGGCCGCCGTTGCTGCCGCCGCCGATGGCCAGCTTGGACGGCGAGGTCACCTTGTTGGCGATGAGCCATTCGGCCGCGCCGATGAAGTCGTCGAACACGTTCTGCTTTTTGAGCTTGGTGCCGGCCTCGTGCCAGGCTTCGCCGTACTCGCCGCCGCCGCGCAGGTTGGCGACGACGTAGACGCCGCCCATTTCCATCCATGCCAGGTTGGCCGGAGAAAAACCGGGCGTCATCGAGATGTTGAAGCCGCCGTAGCCGTACAGGTAGGTCGGGTTGCCGCCGTCGAGCTTGAGGCCCTTCTTCGAGACGATGAACATCGGCACCCGGGTGCCGTCGCGGCTCGTGAAGAACTGCTGGCGCGTCTCGTAGGCGCTCGGGTCGAAGTCGACCTTTGGCTGGCGGAACACGCTGCTCTTGCCGCTCTTGAGGTCCATGCGGTAGATCGTGGTCGGGGTGGTGTAGCTGCTGAACGCGTAGAAGGTCTCGCTCTGGCCGCGCTTGCCGTCAAAGCCCGACGCCGAACCGATCCCCGGCAGGCTGATCTCGCGCACCGGCTTGCCCTTGAGGGTGAACAGCTTGACCATGCTGCGCGCGTCGGCCAGGTATTCGACCACGAGCTGCTCGTTGAGGATGTTGGCGCCGACCATGGTCTCTTTGCCTTCGCCGACGATCTGCTCCCAGTTGGCCGGGGCCGGTTTGCGCGTGTCGATCGCGACGATGCGCGAACGTGGCGCCTTGTTGTCGGTCTTGAACATGAACACCGGGCCGTCGTTGTCGATGAACTCATAGGCCGATTCGTGGGCGTCGATCAGCGCGACCACGGGGGCGTCGGCGCGCGTGAGGTCCTTGTAGAAGATGCGGTACTTCGGCGAGGTGTCCTTGCTCGAGGTGATGATCAGGTAGCGGCCGTCGTCGCTCACTTCGGCGCCGAACATCCATTCCTTCTGGTCCGGGCGGTCGTAGACCAGCGTGTCGGCGCTTTGCGGGGTGCCGACCTTGTGGTAGTAGAGCTTTTGGAAGTACGTCACGCCCGACAGCTTGGTCGCCTCGCTGGGCTCGTCGTAGCGGCTGTAGAAGAAGCCCTTGCCGTCGGGCGTCCAGGCGGTGCTCGAAAATTTGACCCACTTGATGTGGTCGTCGAGGTCCTTGCCGGTCTCGATGTCGCGGATCTTCCATTCGTTCCAGTCCGAGCCCGAGGCGGCGGTGCCGTAGGCGAGCAGCTTGCCGTCGGGGCTGACGGCGGTGCCGGCCAGCGCCACGGTGCCGTCGGCGGCGAGCGTGTTCGGGTCGAGCAGCAGGCGCGGGGTGTCGCCCAGCGTCTTCATCGTGTACAGGACCGCCTGGTTCTGCAGGCCGTCGTTGCGGTTGTAGAAGTAGCGCCCGCCCTCCTTGAACGGCACGCTGTAACGCTCGTAGTTCCACAGGCGCGTCAGGCGCGCCTTGATGCCCTCGCGCTCGGGGATCTGGCCCAGCCAGGACTGGGTGACCTTGTTCTGGGCGTCGACCCACTCCTTGGTCTCGGCGCTGTTGGCGTCCTCGAGCCAGCGGTAAGGGTCGGCGATGCTGGTGCCGTGGTAGCTGTCGGTCTGCGCCACTTTTTTGGTGGCCGGATAGGCCAGGGACGCCGAGGCGCCCGGTGGACAGGTTTGGGCGACTGCCTGGGCGCCGCCGAGGGCGAGCAGGCTGACCAGGATCGAGGCACGTCTCATTTGCATGGTGGTTCCATTTTTTTGGTTGAACAGGGTCGGCGGGCCGGATCGCGGCGCCGCCGGCGCAGCGCAGATGATAGCGTGAATCGGCGCCGTTGGCGACCCGCCGGGCCGGCCGTGTTTACGCCGATTCGAGTTGCGCTGGTTCGGGTTGCGCCGGCTCGGGCTACGCCGGCTCGAGCGCGGCCGGCGCCCGCCACTGGCCGATCCAGTCGGCCAGTTGCTCGCCCGGGATCGCCCGGCTCATGAAGTAGCCCTGCCCCTGGTCGCAGCCGAGGGCGGCCAGCAGGCGCCACACGGCTTCGGACTCGATGCCCTCGGCCACCACGCGCAAGCCCATGTTGTGGCCGAGGTCGATGGTCGAGCGCACGATCTTGGTGTCGCCGGCGTCGTTTTCCATGTTGAGCACGAACGACTTGTCGATCTTGAGTTCGTTGACCGGCAGCCGCTTGAGGTAGGCAAGCGACGAGTAGCCGGTGCCGAAGTCGTCGATCGACAGGTCCAGCCCGAGCGCGTGCAGGCGTTCGAGCGTCTGCTGCGCGCGCACCGGATCGTCCATGATCGCGCTTTCGGTGATCTCGAGGCAGAACGAGCCGGGCGCGACCTGGTGGCGGCGCAGGATGTCCATGATCTTCTCGGGCAGCTCCTGGTCGAGCAGGTCGCGGGTCGACAGGTTGACCGACACCTTCAGGTGAATGCCGCGCAGCGCCATGTCGCGGCACAGCGCGGCCGACTGCTCGAGCACCCAGCGCGTGAGCACCCGGATGAATCCGGTCTGTTCGGCGAACGGGATGAAATCGTCGGGGAACACGTTGCCGCGCTCGGGGTGGCACCAGCGCACCAGCGATTCGATGCCGACCACCCGGCCGGTGTCGAGACTTAGTTTTGGCTGCACGTGCAGGCGGAACTCGTCGCGCTCGATCCCCTTGCGCAGCTCCGTCAGCAGCGACAGGTTCTTCTCGCTGGCCTTGTCGATCAGCGCGTCGTAGACCACCGCGCCGTCGTTGCGCTGCTTGGCGCAGTACATCGCCACCTCGGCCATGCTGAGCAGCGCCTCGGCGTCGGCGGCGTGCGCCGGGAAGCCGGCGATGCCCAGCCCCGCGCCGATGTCGACGGTCTGGTCCTCGAGCGAGAGCGGCAGCTCGAGCGCGCGCAGGATTTCGGCGGCCAGCCGGCGCGCGCCGGCCAGGTCGACGCCCGGCAGCAGCACCGCGAACTCGTCGCCGCCGAGGCGCGCCACCCGCGCCGCCGGGTGCGAGCCCAGCACCTGCTGGTGCAGCCGCAGCGCCACCTGGCGCAGCAGCGCGTCGCCGAAATTGTGGCCCATCACGTCGTTGACGTGCTTGAAGCGGTCGAGGTCCATCATCAGCACGAACAGCGCGCCGCCGCCGGCGCGCGCCGCTTCGAGCGCCTCGTTGAGCAGCATCACGAAGCGGGCCCGGTTCGGCAGGTCCGTCAGGGTGTCCCAGTACGCCAGGCGCCCGATCTCCTGTTCGCGTTTGGCGATGCCGTCGCGCATGCTGCCGAAGGCCTTCGCCAGCGCGCCGACCTCGTCGTCGCGGCCGACGTCGATCTGGCCGCGGTAGTCGCCGCGCTCGAGCTGCAGCGCGGTGGCGGCCAGGTCGCGCAGCGGCTGCGCGATGCGTTTGGCGGTGAGCACGCTGGCGACCGCGGCGACGATGATGCCGAGCACGGTGAGCACGATCAGGGTCCGCTCGAGGCTGGTGTACTGGGCGGTCGCCAGGTCGATCGAGCGGGCCAGCATCACGTGGGCGCCGGGGCCGCCGCCGTCGGCGCCGATCGACACCAGGCGCGCGCTGAACTTGCTGCCGTCGATCTCGAGGTCGAACGCGCTTTTGGGCGGCGCCGCCGGCAGCGCCTGCGCCACGCCGGCCATCAGCGCCGGCGCCAGGGTCGCCTCGACCGGTTGCCAGCGGCCGCCGGCCGCGCGCGTGAGGATCGCCACCTCGAGCGCGGACAGTTCCTTCATGTCGATCGCCATCTGGCGGTCGATCGCGAAACCCATCACGACCCAGGCGATGGTGATCGGCGCCTTGACCGGCATGACCACGATCTGGAACGGGCGTTTGTCGACGACGGCGATGGCGCCCGCGCCGTCGTTCTGTTCGGCCTGGTCGAGCAGGCCGGCCACGAGCAGTTCGAGCGCGTTCGATTTGGCCATGCCGCTGGCGACCATCACGGCCCGCTCGCCGTCGATCAGCATGGTCAGGTCGGCGCGCGCGCGCCTGCCGCTGTTGACCAGCGCCGATTCGATCGTCGCATGGTCGCCGCCGACGTCGTTGCCGATGGCCTGGACGAAGGCGGTGTCGCGCGCGAGCACCTGGGCGCTGAAGCGCTGCTTCTGGGCGTTCTGCTCGATGAGTTTGCGCAGCACCTTCTCGCCGTTGGCCAGTTCGGTGCCGATCGAGGCGCGCGCGTTGGCGTCGATCCCCTGCTGGATCACAAACAGGCCGAGAACCTGCACCACCACGATCAGGACCAGGAACAGGGTCGCGATGCGGCCCTCGAGACTGCGAAAACGCATCAGCACATCAGTAGCCGCTGTCCCCGGAAGCGTCTGTGTCGACCACCACCGGCTTGAGCGCCATCTTGAACGCGGCGCTGGACGCGGCCACGCCGTCCTTGACCATCAGCGCCTGCTCGGCGCTGGCGCCGGCCTTCATGTTGTAGTGCCAGGCCTTGAGCGTGTATTTGCCGCCCGCGGGCAGCTCGATGTGGGCCGTGCCGGCGGCGTCGGTGGTGGCGAAAAACGGGGTGTCGACCACCTTGACGTAGGCGATCATGCGGTCGTGGATGTTGCAGCCCAACACCACCGTGCCCGGCTTGTCGAACACCTGCGGCGCGGCGGCCACGCCCGAGTAAAGCTTCTGGTCGAATTTCTTGGCCGGCGAGAACGAGTAGATGTGGTGGCGCACCTTGTCGTTGTTGGGGAAGGCGACCTGGCTGCCGGTCTGGATCACGCTCACGAGCGGCAGGAACTTGAGGCCGCGCTGGGCGATCGAGGCCGGCTTGAGCATTTTAGGAAGCGCCACGCCCGGCTCCGGTTCGGCGTACACGACGACGTCGGCGAGCGGCTTGCCGGCCGTGTCGCTGGCCTGGACGGCGATCGAGGCCGCGACCACGCCGGCGCTTAGCAGGGACAGGCTGGTCAGGCAGGCGGTACGGAGCATGGTTTTCATGGGCGCGATCAGGACGTGGGACGGTCTCGGGAACCGCCGGGTGCCGGCGGTCGACCGTCCTATTGTAGCGCCTGTTTCCCCCAGAGTAAATTATGTTGCACGAACGCCATCGGTAAATACGCCGTTGGCGGCGGGCGCCATAGCCTGGATTTCGCCTGCGCCGCCCGGCCACGTGGACTGCCCGGATGCCTTGTCAAAGCGCACCTCGCGGCCGGGTAAGAACGACATTGCCGAAAGAATTTATTTGTAACCGGGGTCTGACCCCACTTACGAAATCTTCCATAAACGGGGTCAGACCCAGCCGCCGCTTCCGGCTTGCGTCGCGACATCGATTCTCCGGCTTCAGGGGCTGGCCCCCACCGCGCCGCATTCAGCTCAAGCAATATTTCGCAACCGGGGTCTGACCCCGATTGCGGAATATTTCATAAGTGGGGTCAGACCCCGGTTGTGAAGTGACGCTAACCGATGGTTGTTTTGCCGCGGCGAAGGTAGCCTCGATGGCGGCGCCAGCGAAAGCACTCAAGTTTGGCGGAGCATTTGTCGGCGCGAGGAAGCGGCCCGCTCCCGCGAGGGCCGGGATGCGTCGCTTTGCGTTGAAGCTGATCCTGCCACTAGCGTGTGCGCGACCCTCATCGCGCAACGCTCACCGACCCGACCCGCATGCCCCCATCCGACGGCAAAAAAAACTCCCGGGCGGGAGAATTTTCGTTTTGCGGACGGACCGGGGAAAACCCCGACTCAGAGGCTGAGAGTTTTTCGGGCGTGCCCGAGCAGCCCGCCAGAAAGCGGCAGATCGAGGCGCAAAGCACAGCCATAGCGGGCTATGGCGAGCATTTGCAACGACGAACTGGCGCTTTCTGGCGTGATGAGCGGGCATGACCGAAAGACTCTCAGCCTCTCAGGCGTCCACCCGGGATTTTCACAACCCGGCGCGCGTGTCGGCGCTGATGCTGCGGTGCGTGACCTGCCACTGGCGCGACAGGTCGAGCGCGTTGCCAATCTCGGATGGCGTCAGGCGGCGCCCCACGATGCTCTTGTTGGCGCAAGCGGTCTCGTCGCCGGCGTCGGCGGCCAGCAGCATCCACATGTACGACAGCACCATGTCGCGCCCGACCCCGCGCCCGCTGCTGTACATGCCGCCCAGATTGTACTGGGCCAGCGCGTGGCCCTGATCGGCAGCCTGACTGTACCAGTAGACGGCCATGGTTTCGTCGCGCGGCACGCCCTGGCCGTTCGAGAACATCACGCCGAGGTTGTTCTGCGCGCTCGCGTCGCCCTGCTCGGCGGCCATGCGGTACCACTTGGCAGCAAGCGCGTCGTTGACCGGCACGCCCTGGCCGTTGGCGTAGATGACGCCGAGGTTGAACTGGGCGTTGGGCGCGCCCTGCTCGGCGGCGCGGCGGTACCATTCGAGCGCGCGCTGCTCGTCGCGCGCGACGCCGCGCCCGTTGGCGTACACGCTGCCCAGGTTGTACTGGGCCAGCAGATGGCCCTGCTCGGCCGCGCGCAGGTACCACGACAGCGCGCGCGCCTCGTCGCGCTCGACGCCCTGGCCGTTGGCGAGCATCACGCCGAGATTGAACTGGGCGTCGCGGTCGCCCTGCTCGGCCGCGCGCTGCAGCCAGGCCGAGGCGCGCAGCGGGTCGGCGCGCACGCCGAGGCCCTCGGCGTAGGCCAAGCCGAGCTGGCGCTGGGCCCCGGCGTCGCTCTGCGCGGCCGACTGGCGGAACCACGACAGCGCCTGGGTGTCGCTGGCCTCGACGCCCTGCCCGCGCTTGTACATGAGCCCGAGGTTGAGCTGGCCCTGCGGGTCGCCCTGCACCGCCGCCTTGCGGAACCAGGCCATCGCCAGCGGGTAGTTGACGTTGGCGCCCTGCCCGTGCAGGTAGCATTCGGCCAGCAGGTTCTGGGCGCTTGCCACGCCCTGCTCGGCGGCGCGGTAGAACCACGCCAGCGCCAGTTCGTGGCTTTGCTCGATGCCGCGGCCCTTGCGGTACATCTGGCCAAGGTTTTGCTGCGCCGAGGCGTCGCCCTGCTCGGCCGCGTGGCGGAACCAGTAGGCCGCCTCGGCGTCGCTTTTTTCGACGCCGCGGCCGTTGTAGTACAGCGCGCCGAGGTGGTTCTGGGCGAACGCGAGGCCCTGGATCGCGGCCTGGCGCAGCCATTTGTAGGCGCGCGCGTAGTCGCGCTCGATGCATTCGCCCTTTTTGTACATGAGGCCGAGGTTGAATTGGGCGTAGGCGTCGCCGCGCTCGGCCGCCTGGCGGAACCACACGTAGGTTGAATAGTTCTCGCGAGAGAAATTTTGGCGGTTCATGGTGTCCTCCGGTGCGAAAACCGTTGAAAACGCTGTCGTTCTTGAGCTGGAACAGGCACCAAGCGGCCTGATAAGTATTGTTAAAAGTTTAATATGGCACGGGTGCCGCCGTTTGACTGCGCACAAGCGCCCCACCAAGTTCGCACCATGGGGGGACGTGAAAAACCCCGCCGAGATCGCTCTGGGCGGGGTTTAATTTTGGGACGGAAATAATCAGTCGCGTGCCGGCTCCGGCTTCGGTCCGAACGCGTAGACCAGCACCGCGACCGCGGCGACACACCAGACGATCAGCGCGCCCGACGGCAGGTCGAACCACACCGACAGCACGAGGCCGCTGGCGTAGCCGAGCATGCCGGTCAGGTAGGCGAACGGCAGGCGCAGGCGCGCGCGGTAGTGGCGCACCGCCAGGCTTGGCACGATCAGGCTGGCGAACACGAGGTAGACCCCGACCAGTTGCACCGAGGCCGTCACGGCCAGCGCGAACACGAGGTAGAAGCCGAGCCGGCCCATGCGCTCGTTAAAGAAATACAGCAGCGCGAGGATGATCAAAGCGCCGGCCGCCGGCATGATCATCTGAGGATAGCTGACCCAGAGGATTTGGCCGGCGAGCAAGTCTTGCAGATGGTCGCCGCCGTGCGGGTTGTGCGCCACCAGCAGCAGGCCGGCGCTGGCGGCGAGGATGAACAGGACCCCGATCTGGGCCTCCTGCACGTCGGGCCAGCGCTTCTCGGTCCAGGTCAGCAACAAGGCGCCGAGCACGGCCGCCGCGCCGGCGGCGAGCTGGATGGTCCAGCCCTGCGGGTCGAGGCTGCCGGAACCGGCGATGATCACCCCCAAGGCCGCGATCTGGGCGATCGCGAGGTCGATGAACACGATGCCGCGTTTGAGCACCTGGGCACCGAGCGGGACGTGGGTGGCCAGCACCAGCAGGCCGGCCACGAAGGCCGGCACGATGATCATGAAGTCAAACGCGGCCGCGTTCATTTTGCCGCCGCCAGCAGGCGCTCGATGGAACTGTCGAACAGCGCGAACAGGTTGCCGGACTGGGCGTCGGCGCCGACCGTGTACGGCAGCACCACCGCGGGGATCTTGCCGCGCTGGGACAGCCATTGCGAGGCGCGCCCGTCCTGGTAGGCCCCGCGCACGACCATTTTGGCCGGATTGCGTTGCTGCTGCGACAGCAACTTCCCGAGGTGGGCCGCGCTCGGCTCGACGCCGGGCTTCGATTCGAGCGTGCCGACGACCCGCATGCCGAGCCAGCCGAGCAGGTAGTCCATGTTCTTGTGGTGCTCGACCACGTCCATGTTGCGCAGCGGCGCCGCCCGTCGCTCCCACCTGAGCGTGGCGGCGCCCCAGCGCGCGGCGAAGTCCTTGTGGCGCCCCTGGTAGAGCGCGGCGTTGGCCGGGTCGAGCTCGGCCAGGCGCCTGGCCAGCGCCGCCGCGACCAGCGCGATGTTGTGCGGATTGAGGTGCACATGCGGGTTGCCGGCCGCGTGCACGTCGCCGTCGCCGCGGTCGACGCTGGCCGGGATCCCGATGCGCGGCACGAAACCGCCGGCCTCGAAGAACCCTGGCTGGCCGGGCGCGACCTTGCCGTTGCCCGATTGCTGCACCAGCAGCGGCAGCCAGCCCGCCTCTAGGTCGAGTCCGGTGCAAACGAGCAAATCGGCGTTGCGCGTGCGCGCGATCAGGCTGGGGCGCGCCTCGATCCGGTGCGGGTCCTGCAAGGCGCTCGTCGCGCTCGAGGCGGTGATCTTGTCGCCGCCCAGTTCGCGCGCGAGCGCCTCCCATTCGGGCTCGCAGGCGAGCACGTTGAGCGCCTGGGCCTGGCCCGAGGCGATGGCGGCGGCCCCCAGCAGCAGGGAGGCCAGTGTGCGGTTGATGGTGTTCATGGTCATCGCCTTAAAACGCGTGGGCCGCGTGCGCGCCCAGGCTCATGATGTACTGGAGATAGAGTTGGTTGTCGGTCACACCCGGACGCGTCTGGTCGCGCGCGAACTGCAGGCGCAGGCGCGAAAACTCCGACGGGCTGTAGTCGAGCATGACGCTGGCGCGCGCCGGACGGTACGGCGCCAGCAGCGGTAAGTCGGCGCCCGTGTACAGGCCGCTGTCGACCAGGCCGATCGACGGCGTGCCCGAGCCCAGGCGGTCGTAGCGCAGGCCGGCGCGCCAGTTCGGCACGTATTGGTAGACGCCCTGCAAGTACCAGCCCGACTGGCTGCTGGCGTAGGCGTCGCTGTCGGCGCCGGTGGCTAGGGTGCCGCTCTCCTTGCGCCGGAAATATTCGCCCTGCAACTTGAAGTTCTGCCGGGTCGCATTGCCGTTCGGCGCCCACTTGTAGATGGCGTCGGCGATCATCACGTTCGAGCGGCCGTCGAAAGCGACGGCCAGGCCGTTGTCCTCGTACTCGCGCCCGGCCGAACCGGTTCGCAGGTACGACAGGCCCGCGCGCCAGCTGCCCGAGGCGCCAATGTCGTTGCCCGCGTGGGCGAACAGGGCGGCCGCGCCCGCGCCATTCTTGTCGCGCTCGTTGCCGGGGAAGCCGGCGCCCTTGCCCACCTCGGCGCCCAGTTCGATGAAGGTGTCGGTCGGGGCCAGCCATTTGGCCTGCACGCCGTCGGTCTTGTACTGGCCGCCGAAGAACGCCTGGTAGGCCAGCGGCGCGTCGACGAAGTCCCAGGTGTGGGCGTGGTGCGCATTGAGGTAGCCGACCGACGACAGGAAGCGCCCGGCGCGCGCGTTGAAGCCGTTGGGCAGGGCGCGGGTGCGCACGTAGGCCTCCTCGACCTCGGCCTCGTTCTCGGGCGTGAGCGCAAAGGTCAGTTGCCCGGCGAACATGGGGTCGATGTTGGCCGACATCGTGATCTCGGACTCGCCGAGGTTGAAGCTGCGCCCGCCGGGGCCGACCTCGCCGTCCGGCGGCACGAAGCCTTGCAGCTGCCACTGCGCGGGATCT
>NZ_PXWF02000068.1 GCF_003011895.2 Massilia glaciei
TGTCTTGACCAGTGGGTCCACTTTAAACATCCTCGACTGTATCCGTCTGAAACGCAGCAGTATTCGATCCGAGAAAAGTCACGCGCGCTTGAGTTCGGCGTTTCGTTACTTTCACAGAAATACGATCGGGAGTTGATCTTCACAAGTATCGCCGTTTTTATCCCGGAGGAGCTCGCAACGCTTCGTAAATTCTGGTGGAGAGGCACATTTTCATCATGACAAAGTTATCCGAACGACATCACTGGGCCCGGCAACTGCGCGATAGTCTGGATTTGCTGGCCGTCGTGGAACGGCAGACCGAAGATAAATGACCCTACCACTGCCCCTCAGACACCAGCCGCGGAGCAGGTAAAAAAGCAATGATAGCGCAACTGTCTACAGTGATTGCCGGTTGGCCAGGCACTTGTGGCTTTTTGATGCACGTCAAGGATTTTGAAGCGGCCGATCAATAAGCTTGCGGCATGATCGATAAAGCCCTCCAAACTATGGCCCCATCCCAAACGCTCCCCGAACGACCGCAGGAGATGGTGTTCGACGCCGCACTCATCCGTAAACTGACCAAGGCCGGCCCGCGCTACACCTCGTATCCGACCGCCGACCGCTTCAGCAGCGAGTTCGGCTACCGCGACTACCTGCAGGCCGTGGCGAGCCTGGTCACCCGGGGCAGCTGCAAACCCCTGTCGCTGTACGTGCACATCCCGTTCTGCGACACCGTCTGCTACTACTGCGCCTGCAACAAGATCGTCACCAAAAAGCGCGACAAGGCCGCCGTCTACCTGAGCTACCTGAAACGCGAGATCGAGATGCAGGGCCGCCTGTTCTCGGGCATGAACCACGTCGAGCAGCTCCACTTCGGCGGCGGCACGCCCACCTATCTGTCCGACGCCCAGATGGGCGAGCTGATGGCGCACCTGCGGCGATGCTTCCGTTTCCAGCCCGACGAGGAGGGCGAGTACTCGATCGAGGTCGATCCGCGCACGGTCTCGCCCGAGCGCGTGCACAGCCTGCGCCAGCAGGGCTTCAACCGCATCAGCCTCGGGGTGCAGGACTACGACCCGGACGTGCAGGCGGCGGTCAACCGCATCCAGCCGGAGCACGAGACGCAGTCGATCATCGACGCCGCGCGCGCGGCCGGCTTCCGCTCGGTCAGCATCGACCTGATCTATGGACTGCCAAAGCAAAACACCACCACCATGGCGAGCACGCTCGAAAAGGTGATCAAGGCCGCCCCGGACCGGATAGCCGTCTACAACTACGCCCACCTGCCGCACCTGTTCAAGCCGCAGCGCCGCATTTTGGACGCCGACCTGCCCGACGCCGAGACGCGCCTGGCGATGCTCGGCATGTGCATCGCCACCCTGCGCCACGCAGGCTACACCTACATCGGCATGGACCATTTCGCCCGCGCCGACGACGACCTCGCCATCGCCCAAGCGCAGGGACGCCTGCACCGCAATTTCCAGGGCTATTCGACCCATGCCGACACCGACCTGGTCTCGTGCGGCGTCTCGGCCATCAGCAATGTGGCCGGCACCTACAGCCAGAACGTGAAGACCCTCGACGCCTACTACGACCTGATCGAGCGCAACGAGCTGCCCGTCGAGCGCGGCATCCGCCTGAACATGGACGACGCGCTGCGCCGCGCGATCATCCAGATGCTGATGTGCCAGTTCGAGCTGTCGATACCGGCGATCGAGCAGGCCTACCCGATCTCCTTCCGGGAGTACTTCGCGTCCGAGATCGAGCGCCTCGCGCCGCTCGAGCGCGACGGGTTGATCAGCATGGACGCCTATTGGATCAACGTCACGCCCATGGGCCGGCTCCTGATCCGCAACGTCTGCATGGTGTTCGACCGCTATCTCGCCACCGCCAGCGGCCCGCACCATTCGCGCACGATTTGAGCGCCCACATGGACGGTATCAACCTGTTGCCGGTGTTCCTGGTCGGCCTGGCCGGCAGCGTCCATTGCGTGGGCATGTGCGGCGGGATCGTGAGCGCGTTTTCGATGGCGGCGGCTGAGCGCCCGGCGTTTCCCGTGCCCGTCATAACACTCAAGCGGCCGCCCGTGAGCGCGGGCGTGGTGCGGGTGGCGGCCTACAACACCGGCCGCCTTGCCAGCTATGCCACCGCGGGCGCGATCGCGGGCGGCCTCGCCGGCGGCGTGCGTTTGCTGGCCGACCTGTCGGCCTGGCAGGCCGCGGCGTATTGGATCACCAGCGCCGTGCTGATTTTGCAGGGGCTCTATCTGATGGGGGGATGGGCCGGCCTGGGCCGCATCGAGCGCTTCGGCGAGGCGCTTTGGCGCCGGCTGCGCCCCCTGACCGCGCGCATCATGCCGCTTGATTCGCCGGGCAAGTTCATGGCGCTCGGCCTGTTGTGGGGCTGGCTTCCCTGCGCCATGGTCTACAGCGTATTGGTCACGGCGATGCTGGCCGGGTCGGCGGCCGGCGGCGCCTCCGTGATGCTCGCCTTCGGCCTTGGCACACTGCCCATGCTGCTTTTGATGGGGCTCGGCGGAATGCACCTGGCGCCCGGTCCGCACCGCCAAAAGCTGCGCGCGGCCGCCGGCGTGTTGGTGCTCGCCTTCGGCGTGGCGGGCATCGCGCGCGCCGCCGGCGGCTTGCCGACTGGCTGGTTCGACACCATGTGCCGCTCGATGGGGGTGGCATGAGCGCCACGCCAGCCTGCGCCTTGTGCTTCCATTGCGGCCTGCCTTTGCCCGCGGCGGCGGCGTGGTCGGTGCGCATCGACGACACGCCCCGGCCCATGTGCTGCTCCGGCTGCGAGGCGGTGGCACAGGCTATCGTCGACAACGGCCTGACCGACTACTACCAAACCCGCGCCGCCTTCGGCGCCACCGGCAAGGGCGATTCACTGGTGCCGCCGCAACTGGCGCTGTACGACGCCGATCCCGCGCTGGTGCAGCCGCAGCCGGGCCAGGACAGCTGCGAGGCCGTGTTCTCGGTCGAGGGCATCCGCTGCGCGGCCTGCGTCTGGCTCATCGAAAGGCAGGTGGCTCGGCTTGGCGGCATCGAACGCTGCGACATGAACGTCGCCAGCGAGCGCTTGCACGTGCGCTGGAACCCCCTCGTGAGCAAACCGAGCGCCATCATCGGCGCCCTGCATGCCATCGGCTACACCGTCTACCCCTACGAAGCGTCGCGCCACGGCCAACAGCAGGAGCGCGCGGGCAAAAAACTGTTCCGGCAGCTGTTCGTGGCCGGTTTGTCGATGATGCAGGTGATGATGTACGCGCTGCCGGCCTACATCGCCGACGACGGCACCATGGAGGCCGACATGGCCGCGCTGATGCGCTGGGCCTCGCTGCTGCTGACGGTGCCGGCCGTGCTCTATTCGGCGCAGCCTTTCCTGCGCGGCGCCATCGCCAGCCTGCGCCAGGGCATGCCGGGCATGGACGTGCCGGTCGTGCTCGGGATCGGCGCCGCGTTCGTCGCCAGCGCCGTCGCCACCTTCCGCGGCGCGGGGGAGGTGTACTTCGACTCGGTCACCATGTTCATCTTCCTGTTGCTGGCAAGCCGCTACCTTGAACAGCATGCGCGCCGCAAGGCCGGGCGCGCGCTCGAGCGGCTGCAGCACGGCCTGCCGGCCAGCGCGCAGCGGATGACCGGCTTCCCGGATTCGCGCGCGACGGAGCTGGTCGCGGCGCAGTCCCTGCGCGAGGGCGATTATTTCTCGGTCGCCCCCGGCGAGTCGATCGCGGCCGACGGCGTGATCGTCGAGGGCGACACCGAATTCGACCTCGCCCTGCTCACCGGCGAGAGCCGCGCCCAGCCGCGCCGCGTCGGCGACGAGGTGCCGGGCGGCGCCGTCAATACATCCCAGGCGACCGTACTGCGGGTGACCAAGGCCGCGCGCGACAGCACCCTGGCGCGCCTGGTCGCGCTGGTAGAGCGGGCCGGGCACGGCAAGCCGCAGATGGCGCTGTGGGCCGACCGCGTCGCAGCGTGGTTCGTGACGGCGCTGCTCGTGCTCACCGTCGCCGTGTTCATCGCGTGGCAAGTCGTCGATCCGGCGCGCGCGTGGCAGGTGGCGATCGCGGTGCTGGTGGTGTCGTGCCCGTGCGCGCTCTCGCTCGCCACCCCGAGCACCCTGGCCGCCGCCACCGACCTGCTGGTGCGCAGGGGCGTTTTGATCGTCAAGCCGCATGTTCTCGAGACGCTGCACCGGGCCACCCACGTCATCTTCGACAAGACCGGGACCCTGACCGAGGGCCAGCCGGTGCTGCGCAAGACCGTGGCGCTGGGCGCGCTCGACGCGAACCAGAGCCTTGCCATCGCGGCGGCGCTGGAGGCGGGCAGCGCGCATCCGCTGGCGGCGGCGCTGCGCCGTGCCAACAGGAAGCCATCCTTGCACGCCCTCGCCCCGCACAGCGTGGCGGGGCAGGGCGTGGAGGGGACGATCGACGGGGTGCGCTACCGGCTCGGTTCGGCCGTGTTCACGGGGGCCTCCGAGGGGCATCCGCGCGGCGGCGAGGCGAGCCACGTGTTCCTGGCCGGCGGCGGCGTGCCGCTGGCGCGCTTCGAGCTGGCCGACGCCCTGCGCCCGGACGCGCTCGCGGTGGTGCAAAGCTTCCAGCGGCGCGGCCAGCAGGTGGTTTTGCTCAGCGGCGACGCGCAGCCGGTGGTCGACACCGTCGCCGGCCAGCTCGGCATCGCGACCGCGCTCGGTGGTCGCCTGCCGGCGGCCAAGCTGGCCTACGTGCAGCAGTTGCAAAGCGAGGGCGCGGTGGTGGCGATGGTCGGCGACGGCGTCAACGACGCCGCGGTGCTGAGCGCCTCCGACGTCTCGTTCGCGATGGGCGGCGGCGCCGCGCTGGCGCAGCTCAACGCCGACTGCGTGCTGCTGGCAGGGCGCCTCGCCCCGCTCGACGAGGCGGCCGTGACGGCCGGGCGGGCCTTGCGCGTGATCCGCCAGAACCTGTGGTGGGCATCGATTTACAACGCCGTCGCGATCCCCGCGGCGGCGCTCGGCTTAATCAATCCATGGCTGTCGGCCGTGGGCATGTCCGCCAGCTCGGCGGTCGTCGTCATCAACGCGCTGCGGCTGCGGCGCTGGAGAGTTTGAAATGGAAGCCCTGTACATACTGGTGCCGCTGAGCCTGCTGGTCGTCGCGCTCGCCGCCGTGTTTTTCTTCATCGCCGACGATGGCGGGCAGTTCGACGACCTCGACGGTCCGGCCATCCGCGTGGTGCGCGACGACGACACGGTCTGATCCGGTCGTTTTTGATTCACATCAAGGATTTTTAACGTCCAGAAATTTATTCTCCTGCTGTCATCGAGTTATATTCCAGGAGAGCCTTTGTGGACAAAGCTTTAAATTACAACTACAAGATCGTCAGGCAGTTCACGATCGCCACCGTCGTATGGGGCGTCATCGGCATGCTGGCCGGCGTCTTCATCGCCGCCCAGCTGGCCTGGCCGGTGCTCAATTTCGACATAGCATGGCTCAGCTACGGCCGCCTGCGCCCGCTGCACACCAACGCGGTCATCTTCGCGTTCGGCATCAACGGCCTGTTCGCCACCTCCTATTACGTGGTGCAGCGCACCTGCCAGGTGCGGCTGTTCTCCGACGCCCTGTCGACGTTCACCTTCTGGGGCTGGCAACTGGTTCTCGTGCTGGCGACCATCACCCTGCCGATGGGCTTCACCCGCGGCAAGGAATACGCCGAACTCGAATGGCCGATCGCGCTGTTGATCACGGTGGTCTGGCTGGTCTACGCGGTGGTCTTCTTCGGCACCCTGCTCAAGCGCAAGGTCAAGCACATCTACGTCGCCAACTGGTTCTTCGGCGCCTACATCATCGCCGTGGCGCTGCTGCACGTGGTCAATGGCGCGGCGATGCCGGTCACGTTCTGGAAGTCGTACTCGGCCTACGCCGGGGTGCAGGACGCGATGATCCAATGGTGGTACGGCCACAACGCGGTCGGCTTCATCCTCACCGCCGGCTACCTCGGCATGGTGTACTACTTCATTCCAAAGCAGGCCGAGCGGCCCGTGTACTCGTACCGCCTCTCGATCGTCCACTTCTGGGCCCTGATCTTCACCTACATGTGGGCCGGCCCGCACCACCTGCACTACACCGCGCTGCCCGACTGGACCCAGTCGATCGGCATGGTGTTCTCGCTGATCCTGCTGGCGCCCTCGTGGGGCGGGATGATCAACGGGATGATGACGCTGTCGGGCGCCTGGCACAAGCTGCGCACCGATCCGATCCTCAAATTCATGATCGTCTCGCTCTCGTTCTACGGCATGGCGACCTTCGAGGGTCCGATGATGTCGATCAAGACCATCAACGCGCTGTCGCACTACACCGACTGGGGCATCGCCCACGTCCACGGCGGCGCCTTGGGCTGGGTCGGATTCATCACCATGGGCTCGATCTATTACCTGATCCCGCGCCTGTCGGGCAAGAAGGCGATGTGGAGCACCGAACTGGTGGACCTGCACTTCTGGGTCGCGACCATCGGCATCGTGTTCTATATCAGCGCGATGTGGATCGCCGGCGTGATGCAGGGCCTGATGTGGCGCGCGGTCAATGCCGACGGCACCCTGACGTACACCTTCGTCGAGAGTGTCAAGGCGACCTATCCGTACTACGTGATCCGCTTCGGCGGCGGCCTGTTGTACCTCGGCGGCATGCTGCTGA
>NZ_PXWF02000069.1 GCF_003011895.2 Massilia glaciei
TCCGCTTCGGCGGCGGCCTGTTGTACCTCGGCGGCATGCTGCTGATGGCCTACAACACCTACCGCACAATGTACGACAGCCACAGCGCCGACGTCAAGATCCCGTCGCCGCAACTCACCCACGCATAATCCAGGAGCCCCCATGAAATTTTCCCATGAGTGGATCGAAAAGAGTCCCTGGCTGCTGATCGGACTGGTCCTGCTGGTCATCTCGGTCGGCGGCCTGGTCGAAATCGTCCCGCTGTTCTTCCAAAAATCGACCACCGAGCCGGTCGCCGGGCTCAAACCGTATTCGCCGCTGCGCCTGGTCGGGCGCGACGTCTACGTGCGCGAGGGCTGCTACAACTGCCACTCGCAGATGATCCGTCCGTTCCGCGCCGAGACCGAGCGCTATGGCCACTACTCGGTCGCCGGCGAATTCGTCTACGACCATCCGTTCCAGTGGGGCTCCAAGCGCACCGGCCCGGACCTGGCCCGGGTCGGCGGGCGCTACAGCGACGAATGGCACCGCAGCCACCTCGACAACCCGCGCGACCTGGTGCCCGAGTCGAACATGCCGGGCTATCCGTGGCTGGCCAAAACCAAGCTGGTGCCCGAGCAGGTGACCGCCAAGATGCGCGCGATGAAGCGGCTCGGCGTGCCGTACACCGAGCGGGAGATCGCCGAGGGGGCGACCACGCTGGTCGGCAAGACCGAGCAGGATGCGCTGATCGCCTACCTGCAGGGCTTGGGCATCCACATCAAATCGAGGAATTGACATGGCAATCGAAAAAATCTTTGACAATGCGAGCTCCATCATGACCCTGGTCAGCTTCCTGACCTTCATCGGCATCCTGCTGTGGACCTTCGCGCTGCGCAAGAACGCCGATTTCGCCACCCAAGCGGCGATCCCGTTCGCCGACGAGGACGAAAGCGAGGGCGCAAATGGCTGATTTCACCCACGGGTTCTGGGACCTGTTCGTCATCGTCCTGACCCTGCTGTCGATCGTCGGCTGCGGCCTCTTGCTGTACTCGCAGTCGGTCCACAAGGTCAAACCGGGCCAGCCCACCGACGGCACCACCGGCCATGTGTGGGACGAGGACCTCACCGAACTGAACACGCCGCTGCCGCGCTGGTGGATGTGGCTGTTCTATATCACCATCGTGTTCGCGCTGGTGTACCTGGTGCTCTATCCGGGCCTGGGCAGCTACGCCGGTACGCTCGGCTGGAAGTCGAGCGGCGCCTACCAGCAGGAGCTGGCCAAGGCCAAGGACGAGTACGGCCCGCTGTTCGCGCGTTTTTCGGGCAAGCAGCTCGAGGAGGTCGCGGCCGACCCGCAGGCGCACGCGATCGGCGAGCGCTTGTTCCTGACGTACTGTTCGCAGTGCCACGGCTCCGACGCGCGCGGCAGCAAGGGCTACCCCGACCTGACCGACAAGGATTGGCTGTACGGCGGCACGCCCTCGGTCATCAAGGAGACCATCCTCAAGGGGCGCAATGGCGTGATGCCGCCGATGGGCGCCGCGCTCGGCTCCGACGCCGCCACCGAAAACGTCGCGCACTACGTCAAGAGCCTGTCGGGCATGGCGGCCGATCCGATCAAGGTCGCCTACGGCAAAGAGAAATTCGGCGCCTGCATGGCCTGCCACAGCGCCGGCGGCACCGGCAACCAGGCGCTCGGCGCGCCCAACCTGGCCGACAAGGTGTGGCTCTACGGCGGCAGCGCCGACAGCATCATGGAGACGATCCGCAAGGGCCGCGCCGGCAGCATGCCCGCGTTCGAGGACTTCCTCGGCGAGGACAAGGTCCATGTGCTGGCGGCCTACGTGTGGAGCCTGTCGGCCGATAAAAAGGCGGCGCCAAGCAAATGAGCATTTCAAGTCCGGACGGAGCGGTCATCAAGATGTACGCCGCGCGCGAGAAGATCCATCCGCGCGAGGCGTCGGGCCGCTACGCGAGCCTGCGCTGGGCCTGCGTGTGGATCACCCAACTGGTGTTCTACGGGATCCCCTGGCTCAACTGGAATGAGCGGCAGGCGGTCCTGTTCGACCTGGGCGCGCGCAAGTTCTACATCTTCGGGCTGGTGCTCTGGCCGCAGGACTTCATCTACCTGGCCGCGCTGCTGATCATCTGCGCCTGGCTGCTGTTCCTGGTCACTGCGGTGGCCGGGCGCGTCTGGTGCGGCTTCGCCTGCCCGCAGACGGTGTACACCGAGATCTTCATGTGGATCGAGCGCCGCATCGAGGGCGCGCGCAGCGCCCGCATGCGCCTCGACCGCCAGCCGTGGACGCTCGACAAGGTCGCCAAGCGAACCGCCAAGCACGCGGCGTGGGGCACCGTGGCCCTGTGGACCGGCTTCACTTTTGTGGGCTATTTCGCCCCGGTGCGCTCGCTGATGGCGGGGGTGGCCGGGCTTGCACTGGGGCCGTGGGAATGGTTCTGGATCGGTTTTTACGCGCTTGCCACCTATGGCAACGCGGGCTGGCTGCGCGAGCAGGTGTGCAAATACATGTGCCCCTACGCCCGGTTCCAGAGCGCGATGTTCGACCAGGACACCCTGATCGTCACCTACGACCGGGAGCGCGGCGAGCCGCGCGGCCCGGCCGCGCCCACCGAAGGCAAGGGCGACTGCATCGACTGCACCCTGTGCGTGCAGGTATGCCCGACCGGGATCGACATCCGCAACGGGCTCCAGTACGAGTGCATCGGCTGCGCCGCCTGCGTCGACGCCTGCAACAGCGTGATGGAAAAGATCGACCTGCCCGCCGGCCTGATCCGCTATTCGACCGACAACGCGATGGCCAAACACTGGAGCCCGCGCCAGATCGTCAAGCGCGTGCTGCGCCCGCGGGTGCTCATTTACAGCGCGCTGCTGGCGGCCATCGTGGCCGTGTTCGGGACCGCGCTGGCGCTGCGCACGCCGCTCAAGCTCGATGTCATCCGCGACCGCGGTTCGATGGGGCGCGAGGTCGGCGACGGCGTGATCGAAAATGTGTACCGCCTGCAGATCATGAACACCGCCGAGACCGGCCACCGCTTCCGGATCGGCGTGGCCGGCGTCGAGGGCGTGCGCCTGGCCGATCCGGGCGACGTCGAGATCGACGGCGCCACCACCCGCGCCGTGCCGGTGACTGTGCAGGCGCCGCGCGGCGCGCTGGCCGCCGGCGCCAACCAGATCGTGTTCGAGCTGACGGCGATCGACCAGCCGTCCCTGAGCGTGCGCGAAAAAGCCGTGTTTATCGTGCCGAAGTGACCAAGGAGAATCCCATGCAACTAACTTCGACCCTCCCGGCGGCCGCCGCGGCGCCTTGGTACAAGCATCGCTGGCCCTGGTTGCTCATGCTCGGCCCGGCGTTGGTGGTGGTCGCGGCGATCATCACCGGCTGGCTCGCCATCACGCGCCAGGACGCGATGGTGGTCGACGACTACTACAAGCGGGGCAAGGCCATCAACCACGACTTGCGGCGCGACCGCGCGGCGGGCGCATTGCGCCTGTCGTTCACGGCGCACCACGACGCCGCCGCCGGCCTGCTGCGCGGGGAGTTGTCCAGTTTCGGGCGGCCGCTGTCGGTGCCGTTCCGGATCAGCCTGGCGCATGCGACCCAGGTCGAAAAGGACATCGTGCTCGAGGTCGTTCCCGACGCCCTCGGGCGCTTCGCGGTGGCGCTGCCGGCGCTCGAGCGCGCGCGCTACCAGATGCTGGTCGAGGGCAACGAGCGCACCTGGCGCCTGGTGGCGCCGTGGCGCTTGCCGGCGCAGCAGACGGTGTCGGTCGTGGCCGACGCGGAGCCGGCCAAATGAAGCCGCTCGCGCGGCGTTTGGCGATGAGCGTGCTGTGGCCGTCGTTTTTGGCGGCGGCCCTGGCCGAGGGGTTTTTCTTCGCGCTGGTCGAGCCGGAGGTGCTCTTTTGGACGATGGCGCCGATGGCAGTCTACAGCCTCGGGTTCTTCTTTTTCTGGGCCGTGTGCACTGCCGCCAGCACGCTCACCTACTACGTGCTGGCGGTGCCGGACGACCACGGGCGGCCGTGACGCGGCGGCCCCGGCATGGGGCCGAGGGCGGGGTGCGCCTACGCCATCGGACTGCATTGCGCGGTGCCGGCTGCCATCGCCTTGAGGATCGCCGGGTCCAGCAGCGTGACCTCGCGTTTGTCGATCTTGAGCCAGCCCTGGTTCTTGAAGCGCGACAGCAGGCGGCTGATGCTTTCGATCGTCAACCCCAGATAATTGCCGATGTCCTCGCGCGACATGCGCAACTGGAAGCTGTCGGGTGAGTAACCGCGGGCGGCGTAGCGCGCAGATAGGTTGATCAGGAAGACGGCAAAGCGCTGCTCGGCCCGCATATTGCCCAGCGAAAGCATGACGTTCTGCTCGCGCGTGATCTCCTGGCTCATCAGCCGGTGGAAGTGGCGCAGCAGGGTAGGCACCTCGCCGAACAGGTCCTCGAGGCGCGAAAACGGAATCTCGCACACTTCGCTGTCCTCGAGCGCGACCGCGTCGCAATGGTGGCGGTCGCCGCTGATGGCGTCCATGCCGAGCAGTTCCCCGGCCATCTGGAAGCCGGTGATCTGGAGTCCGCCGCTGGGATTGACCTGGAATGTCTTGAAATGGCCGAAGCGGATCGCGTACAGGTTGCGGAACGGCTCGCCCATCTGGTAGAGGCGCTCGTCGCGCGCGAGCCGGCGGCGGCGGCCGATGATCTTGTCTAGGCGGTCGAGGTCGGCGTTGTCGAGCCCCATGGGAAGGCACAACTGGTGCATGCTGCAGTTGGCACAGCTTGATTTGATGGCAATGACGCTGGGCGGGGGGGCGCCCTGGATTGGTTGGTTCATGCCTCCATCATACAGCACAGCAACAATTTGATGGCCGGGCGCGCGCGGGATCGGGGCGCGCGACAGGAACCGAATCGTCGGGCCGGGATCGAACTTGAGCGTGCCGAACACGGTGCGGCCGTTCCCCAACCACCGCCACTGGAGAAAACCATGAAGCCGACCCGCCCATTGCTTGCACTATTCGTCAGTTTGTTCATCGGCCTTAGTGCCTGTTCGACATCCCCGACCGACCGCAGGGTGGGGACCGTGCTCGAGGACACCGCGATCAGCGCCAGGGTCAAGACGGCGCTCGCTGCCGATCCCGACGTCAACGCCTTTGATGTTCAGGTCGAAACGTTCCGCGGCACCGTGCTGCTGAGCGGTTTCGTCGATTCCCCCGAAAACGCCATGCGCGCGGTCCAGGCCGCACGGCAAGTCGAGGGCGTGCAGGAGATTAAAAGCGCGATAGTTATAAAATAGGCAATCATACGGGCGCGAGGAGCCATCGATGTGCGCCCGACGATTCGCGGCCCGCGGCGCGGCATGCGAGGCCGGCGCCTTCGCTTGTGAGTGCCGAATAATGGGAGAGGCGGCGACTCGTCATCGCCTTCGGGGTTTTGGCCGCCATCGCCGCCTTTGCGCGCCACGGGCCGAAAGGCGCGCGCGGCAGCTTCGTCACGGTTCGTCTGCGCCTGGCGCGCTACCTCGGACTGGCCCTCGAGTTGCAACTGGCAGCCGACATCCTGTCGACGGCCATCGCGCCCAGTTGGGAGCAGATCGGCAAGCTTGCCGTCATTGCCCTGATCCGGACCGGGCTCAATTATTTTCTCATGCTGGAAACGCGGCACGAGGAGGACCAAATCGACGCCGAAAAGCGGAAAGCGTCGCCGCCGTCGCCGCCGCCAACGCAGCCGTCAAGGCCTGCCGTCAAGCCGCCAGCGGTTGGGTCCTGATCCACACGACGTGCGCCTGACGGGCTGGCACCCGGCGGTGCGGCCGTCACCCGGCAGTGCATCGCGGCCCAGCCGGCCGCCTTATGCGCCGTACCCGGCCCCAGCAATTCTCAATTCAGATTT
>NZ_PXWF02000007.1 GCF_003011895.2 Massilia glaciei
CCGATGGCCTGCTCGTACATGGTCGCGCCATCGAGCACGTAGAAGTGCGTGCGCCCGTCCGCGCCGGTGTCCTGCAACACGATCCCGGTCGGCGCCTGCACGAACACCGTCGGCGCGTTGACCTCGAGCGCGTCGCCGAGCCCGACGCGCGGCCCGTAGCCGTAAATCGACACGGTGTTGGCGGTGATGTTGACCGCGCCGTCGGTGGCGGCGTCGGCGATGGTGCCGCCCGTGCTGCGCAACAACACGCTGTCGGCCTGGACCAGGCCGATCGCGAGGTTGCCGGCCGCCTCGATGCGCACCGTGCCCGGGGCGCTCAGCGTGGCGCCGCCATCCATGCCGATGGCGCCGGTGGCGCTGTTCAACACGATGCCGCCGCCGCTGGTGCGGACGCTGTCGTGCAGCACGACGCCCTCGCGCCCGTCGAGCACGATGCCCGAGCGCACCGCCAGCTCGCCGGCGCCGACGCTCAACGTGACCAGGCCGCCATAGACCTCGAGCGTGGCGGCGCTGAAGGCGCCCAGGTTGAGCGGGGCGATGCTGACGTCGCCCGCGCCGAGCGCCGCGTGGCCGTCCGCGCCCCGCACCCCGACCACCAGGTGCTCCATGCCGACCAGGCGCTGCAGCATCGCAACACTGATGTTGTACGCGCCGGACGCGCCGCTGCCGCCGATCGTGATGTCAAGCCCGATGTCGGTCGGGCGCAGCAGCACGTCCTTGGCGCCGAGCACGTCGCCGTTGAGGGTCAGGGTGTTGGCCTCGATCACGAACACGCCCGCCGTGCCCTGCAGCACCACGTCGCCGATGATGACCGCGCTGGCGCCCTTGATCACCAGCGAACCGCTGTCGATGGTCAGGGCGCTGTCGAAGCGCACCACGCCGGTGGCCTCGATCTCGATGTTGCCGTTGACCGTGACCGGCTCGCTGAAGGTCACGTTGGCGGCGTTGCCGATGGAAAGGCCGGCGAGCGCGCCGGTGGCGCCGATGGCGCCGCCGAACACCACGCTGTCGCCGCCCGCCGCCAGCGTAAGGCTGGCGTTGGCGCCGCCGGCGTCGACGCTTTGCGCGAACACGATGTCGCCGCCGGCCACCCCCGCGCCGTTGCCGGCCGCGATGGTGACGGCGCCGGTGACGGTCACCGCGCCCTGCGCGAGCAGGCCCTCGGCCCCCACGCTGCCGGTGATGCTGATCACGCTGCCCGGGCCCGACACATTGAGCACGAGCGCATCGTTGAACAGCACCGGCGTGCCGCTGCCGTCGATGGTGATGTCCTGGCCGGGAGCGGCCGCGCCGCCACCGATGACGATCTGGCCAAAGCCGCCGGTCAGGTTGTTCAGCGCGTTCTGGTCGAGCTGCAACACGCCGCCGGTGGCCGGGCCGCCGATCACGATGTTGCGGGCGGGGTCGCTAGGCATGATCAGCAACTCGCCGCCGTTGCCCTCGATGGGCTGCGTGATGACGAAGGTGTCGCCGACCACGCTCAGGTCGCCGCCGGGGCTGGCCGTGACCGGGCGTCCGAACAGCACGCCGCCCGTGACCGAGGTCAGGTCGATGTCGCCGGCCGGGGCGCTCAGGCCCGCCAACAGCGCGTCCGTCACCTGCACCGTGCCGCCATCGGCCAACACCGATTGCTCGGAGGCCGTCACGCCGCCGGCGGCGATCTCGAGCGAGTCGCTGTCGCGCACGCTGATGTCGCCGCTGGCGGTGCGCGCGGCCAGGGTCGCGACCATGGTCTCGAGCGCATTGAGCTTGCCAACCGCGCCGATGCCGCTGCCGGCCGCCATGCGCAGGCCCGCCGCCGCCACGTTCACGGTCTGCGCCGCGCCGGCTGGCTGGGCGTCCGTGATCATGCCGCCGGCCGTCAGGCTGACGTTGCCGCCGCCGGCGTCGAGCAGGCCGACGCTGATGTTGCCGCCCGCCGCCAGGCGCAGGTTTGCCCCGCGCGTGACGCTGCCGTCGCTCATCGTGATGCCGCCCAGCGCCACCAGTTCGGCGCTGCCGCCTGCGCTGACGTTGCTCGTTTGGGTGATGGCGCCAGCGGCCGAGACGGTGATGTTGCCACCCGCCGTGGACAGCGCGCTACCCAGCGTGATGTTGCCCGCGCTGGCCTGCAGCAAGATGTTGCCGCTGCCGTCGGCCAGCACGCTGCCACCCGTGGCCGCCAGCGTCAGGTCGCCGCTGTTGCTGATGAGTACCACGCTGCCGTTGGCGCCGCTCGCCAGGCCCGACTGGACCCCGCTCGCAAACGTGGTCCGCTGGCCCGCGCCGTCGATCCGGTTGGCCGCCACATCGAGCGCGCCGACCGTCAGGCCGTCGGTTTCGGTGAGGAAGACGGCGCCGCCGGCGTGCGCGCTCAGCGTCGAAACGCTCAGCTCGAGCCGGTTGGCGGCCGTGCCGATCGACATGCCCGCATTCACGCGCAAGCCGCCAGCCAGGATGTCGACCCCGGTGTCGCCCGCGCCGTCCTGGTCCAGCACGCTGCCGCCGGCGGTGATGCCGACATTGCCGCTGCCCGCCGACAGGGTCTCGATGGTGACATCTCCGCCCGCTGTGAGCACGATGGCGCCGTTGACGGAGCTGACGGCCACGCCTTCGGCCATGCCGATCAGGCGACCGGCCAGCAGGTCGATGCTCCGGCCCGCCGCCAACGTGGTGACGTTGGCGTTTTGCACCAGGTCGTGGCCGGCGCGCAGCGAGATGCTGCCGGCGCCGCTGACCAGGTTTGCCGCGAGGACGAGGTCGGCGTTGGCGCCGTTGGCCGCCAGCAGCACGTCCTGGCCGGCGACAACGTCGGCGCCGGCGTTCAGCGTGATCGAACCGTTGACCGTCTCGAGCACCAACTGGCCGTTGATGGCCACCAGGCGTTCGACCACGAGCACGTCCGACTCGGTCAGGTAGATACCATTGGCGCCGGTCGCGCCGAGGATGCCGACCGTGCTCGTCAAGTGGCGCGCGCCGCTGCCGATGCCGCCGCCGGCCACCAGGTCGAGCCTGACCGCGGACACGTTGAGGGTGCTGCCGGCCGCGTTGAGGATGCTGCCCGCGTCGGCGCGCACGCTGACCGCGCCGCCGACCAGGTTGCCCAGGGTGGCGTCGGTGGCCGCGTGCACGGCAAGCGTTGCCGTGCCGGCCAGCGCCGAGGCGCCACCCAGCATGGTCAGGGCGCCGCCGTTGGCGTCGAGCGACATGGCCGCCCCGCTTTGCACGGTGCCGTTGATGGCCAACGCGCCGGCGCCGGCGAACACCGTCAACTTGCCGCCGGCGACGGCGGCGATGCCATCGGCGTTGCCGTCGTTGAGGGTGATGGCGCCGTTGATGGTGTCGAGCGCGATGTCGCCGCCCGCCAGCAGGTCGTACTGGGCCGCGTCGCTGGCCACGGCGCTGTTGCCGTCGACAGCCACCCGATTCAGGGCGATGGCGCCGGTGCCGGTGGCGAGCGCGCCCGCCTCGGTGATGAACAATCCGCCCGCGCCGAGATGCGCGCTGAGCAGGGCGATTTCGGTTTCGAGCGCGTTGGTCAGGCTGCCAGCGGCGCCGGCGTTGATGCGCAGCGCATTGGCCATCACATCGATGCCGGCGGCCGTGTCGGCGATGGCGCCGCCCGCCAACAGGCTGACACTGCCCCAGCCAGCTTGGCCGGCCGTCGATCCGCTGGCGCGGTCGGCCGCGCTGCGGGCGTCGAGCAGGCCCAGGGTCAGGTTGCCGCCTGCCGCGTAGCGCAGATTGCCCGCGTTCGAGGCCGTCACGCTGTTTGCGGACATGGTGATGTCGCGCGCCGCGAGCAGCTCGATGGTGGCGCCGGCGCCGAGGGTGGCGATGGCGCCGTCCTGGGCGATGTCGCGCCCCGCGTTCAGGCTGATGCTGCCGGCATCGCTTCGCAGCGCGGCGGCCAGCAACAGGTCGGAATCGGCGCCGCCGCTTTGCAGCAGCATGTTGCCGGCGGCCGTGACCGCGTCGAGCGCAGTGATCGAACCGGCGCCGGTGGCGAGCACCAGCCTGCCGCCCGACATCACGCCGGACATGCCCAGGTCGCTGACGACGGAACTGCTGCCGTCCGCCGCGAG
>NZ_PXWF02000070.1 GCF_003011895.2 Massilia glaciei
CGCCGCGCTCCCCGCCCTGCGGCGCGCGCGCCGCGGCGGCGCCGGGTGCGGGCGCGGGCGTGGATTTGGTCGAAAATTGCGCTGGCAAAAGCGGGTTCAGAAGCTTGTTACGGTGTTCAGACATTGTTTTTTACTGGTTTTTAGTGCGCAAGTCGCGCAGCGAATTATAATGCGCCAAATGGAAAACCCTACCCAATTCGTCCAGTGGCTGCGCTCGGTCGCGCCCTACATCCACGCCTTCCGTGGCAAGACCTTCGTGGTCGCCTTTCCGGGTGAACTCGTCACGGCCGGCGCCCTGCCCGTGCTGGCCCAGGATCTGTCGCTGCTCGTCGCGCTCGGCATCCGGGTCGTCATCGTGCACGGCTCGCGCCCGCAGGTGGCCGAACAGCTCGCGCTGCGCAATGTCGAGGGCCGCTTCCACAACGGCGTGCGGATCACCGACACCGCCGCGCTCGAATGCGCGAAGGAGGCCGCCGGCGAATTGCGCCTCGACATCGAGGCCGCCTTCAGCCAGGGCTTGCCGAACACGCCGATGGCGCACGCGGCGATCCGCATCATCTCGGGCAACTTCGTGACCGCGCGCCCGCTCGGCGTGATCGACGGCGTCGACCTCGAACTGACCGGCGTGACGCGCAAGATCGCGGCCGAAACGATCCACCCGATCCTCGCCACCGACAGCCTGGTGCTGCTCTCGCCGCTGGGCTTTTCGCCGACCGGCGAGGTGTTCAACCTGACCATGGAGGACGTGGCCGTGTCGACCGCGGTCGCGCTGCACGCCGACAAGCTCGTCTTCATCAGCGAGACCCCGATGATGGTCGACGCGGCCGGCGAGGAGATCCGCGAACTGTCCTCGCACCAGGCCGAGGCGGTGCTGCAGGCGGACTTTCTGACGCCCGACGCCGCCTTTTACCTCAGGCATGCGATCAAGGCCTGCACCAGCGGCGTGCCGCGCGCCCACATCGTGCCGTTCGAGATGGACGGCTCGGCCCTGCTCGAGCTGTTCACCCACGACGGCGTGGGCACCATGATCAGCCACGAAAACCTCGAGAGCCTGCGCCAGGCCACGATCGAGGACGTCGGCGGCATCATCAAGCTGATCGAGCCGCTCGAGGCCGACGGCACGCTGGTCAAGCGCGGGCGCGAGCTGATCGAGCGCGAGATCGACAATTTCTCGGTCATCGAGCACGACGGGGTGATCTTCGGCTGCGCCGCGCTGTACCCGTTCCCGGGCTCCAAAATGGCCGAGTTCGCCTGCCTGACGGTCAACCCCGACGTCCAGGCCCAGGGCGACGGCGAGCGCATCCTCAAACACATGGAGAACCGGGCGCGCGCGGCCGGCTTCAACAAACTGTTCGTATTGACCACGCGCACGGCGCATTGGTTCCAGAAGCGCGGCTTCAAGCCGGCCACCGTGGACGCGCTGCCGAAGGACCGCCAGCACATGTACAACTGGCAGCGCAAATCACAGGTCTTGATTAAGACTCTATAATCACGGCTTTGGCTTATATTCAAGCACAGCACAATCACCGCACAATCACCGCACATTCACCGCATATTCACCGCGCACTCACCGCCCTAGGAGCACAGATGGCCCGCACAATTTTTTGCAGTAAACTGAACAAGGAAGCCGAAGGACTCGACTTCCCGCCGTATCCGGGCGAGCTGGGCAAAAAGATTTACGAGACCGTCTCGAAAGAGGCGTGGGCCGCCTGGCTCAAGCACCAGACCATGCTGGTCAACGAGAACCGGCTCAATTTGGCCGACCTGCGCGCGCGCAAATACCTCGCCGCGCAGATGGAAAAGCATTTCTTCGGTGATGGCGCCGACGCCGCGCTCGGTTACGTGCCGCCGGCCGACTGATCAGGCCGCAACAACGCCGCGCCCGCCACGCAGCGCCCGCCACGCCGCCCCCCCGCCGGGGCGGCGTTTTTCATGGTTGGCGCCGCGAACGCTCAATACTTCCTGGCCACGGCCTTGCATTGGCGCAGTTCGCAGCGCGCCATGAAGGCCTGGCCGTTGTCGCAGGCCATGCGGTAGATCTCGACCGGACCTGGTTCGGTCAGCAGCGAGGCGCCGACGCCGCCGCGGCACCCAGCCCCCTTGGCCAGGTTTTCGACGGTCACCGTCGACACGCCCGGACGGAAACCGACGCGCTCGATCGGCGCGCCGTCCACATCGACGAGCTGGGCCGGCGCCGCGCGCACCGGCGCCGGGGCGCTGCTGCGCTGGACCGTGTTCGTGCGGCAGGCGCCCAGCGCCAAGACGGCCAACAACATCACTAAAACATGTTTCATGGTTTTCCCGGGATTGAAGCAAACATTAATTCAACAGTGAAACACGCATTGACACAGAAGCATTGACACATAAGCATTGACACAGAAGCCAACCCAAACATTGGCAGGAAACCAGCGTTCAGAACGTCAAGGTCTTGACGCCTTCGCTCGTTCCCAGCAAACACACGTCGGCGCCGCGCCGGGCGAACAGGCCGACCGCGATGACGCCGACGATCTGGTCGATCTCGCGCTCGAGTCCGGCAGGGTCGGTGATGCGCAGGCCGCCCACGTCGAGGATCTGGCCGCCGTTGTCGGTGATGAAGACCTCGTCGCTGCCGGCCTTGAGGCGCAGGCGCGGCTCGCCTCCGAGCGCGCGCAATTGGCGCGCGACGGCCGCGCGCGCCATCGGCAGCACCTCGACCGGCAGCGGGAAATTGCCCATCGTCTCGACCAGCTTGGAGCCGTCGGCGATGCAGACGAACTTGCCCGAGACCGAGGCGACGATTTTTTCGCGCGTGAGGGCCGCGCCGCCGCCCTTGATCATGGCGCCGCCAGGGGTGATCTCGTCGGCGCCGTCGACGTAGACGGCGATCGCGTCCACGTCGTTGAGGTCGAACACGGCGATGCCGTGCGCGCGCAGGCGCGCCGCGGTCGCCTCGGACGAGGCCACCGCGCCCTTGACGCGGTGCTTGACGAGCGCGAGCTCGTCGATGAAAAAGTTGGCGGTCGAGCCGGTGCCGACGCCGATGATCTCGCCGTCAACCACGTAGGCGATGGCGGCGCGCGCGACTTCTTGCTTCAGTTCGTCTTGGGTCATGATGCTGAGGAGAATTAAACAATGACGACATTTTAACGGATCGTCCGCAAGGCGCGCGCATTCCTGCGACTATTTCGTTTGCGCCAGCGCAAAATGGCCATTTCCTTGTACAAATGCGGTGCCAATTGGCAAAAAAACCAATCAATCTATGCGAAAATGGGCCTCGCTAAAGAACACCCGGGAACAGCTTGATGAACGAAACAACAACCGTCCTGATCGTCGACGACAGCCGCGTGTCGCGCCTGATGGTGCGCCAGTTCGTATTGAGCAAGGCGCCGGACTGGCACATCATCGAGGCGGCCACCGGCGAGGAGGCGATCGGCGCGGTGGCGAACCTGGCGCCGGCGCTGCCGCGCCTGATCCTGATCGACCTGAACATGCCCGGCATGGGCGGCATGGCGGCGGCCGAACAGCTGCGCCGGAGCTGCCCCGGCACCCACATCTCGCTGCTCACGGCCAATGTGCAAAACGCCACCCGCCAGCGCGCCAACGAGGCCGGCATCGGATTCATGGAGAAACCGATCACCGAGGCCCGCATCCACCAGTTGATCGCCGTACTGGCCTGACCGGCCAGCATTCCAAGCCCACCATGTTCAATCTCAGCGAACTGCAGCACGACGCCCTGGTAGAAATCTTCAACATCGGGGTCGGCCACGCGGCCCGCGCGATGAGCGAGATCGTCAACGAGGAAGTGACGATGTCGGTGCCCTCGATCACCTTCCTCAACCGGGCCGAGGCCGCCGCCATGCTCGGCAACAAGGACAGCGCGCGCGTGTGCGGCGTGAGCCAGCACTACGAGGGCGCGTTCGCGACCGAGGCGATCTTGATGTTCCCCGAGGACAAAAGCCTCGACATCGTGCGCCTCATGGTCGGCGAGGCGGTGCCGTTCAAGGAGCTCACCGAGATGGAGCAGGAGGCGATGAGCGAGATCGGCAACATCATCCTCAACGCCTGCGTCGGCACGCTGGCCAACATCTTCAACCAGGAACTGCGCGGCTCGCTGCCGCAGTACCACGTCGGCACCAGCGAGCAGATCCTGGGCGCCTCGGGCGGCCACGCCGAGTCGGTGGTGCTGATGCTGCACATCGATTTCATCCTCGAAAAGCACCAGATCCACGGCTATGTCGCGTTCATCCTCGACCTGACCGCCCTGCACGACCTGCAGGCCCAGGTCGACCGCTACCTCGCCAACGCGATGGGCCGCGCCTGACATGGCGGACTTGGCCGAAAACCGGCTGAGCATGCTCGAAAGCGTGCTCGACGCGATGAGCCTGGGCGCCATCGTGCTCGACGGGCAACGCCGCGTGGTGCTGTGGAACCGCTGGATGGCCCAGTATTCGGGCATCGGCGCGCCCGCCGCGCACGGCCGCGCGCTGTTCGAATTGCTGCCCGAACTGGCCGGCAAGCGGCTCGAGGGCGCGGTCGACCAGGCGCTGCGCGACAATTTTCCGGCGGTGCTGTCGCAGACGCTGCACAAGGCGCCCTTCCCCCTGTTCCTGCACGCGGGGGCGCGCGCCGCCGGCGAGCGCATGCAGCAGGCGATCGCCGTCACCCCGCTCGCCATCGGCGGCCAGGCGCGCCATTGCCTGATCCAGGTCAGCGACGTCAGCGTCGCCGTCGCGCGCGAACACCTGCTGCGCGAGCAGGCGCTCGAGCTGCGCTCGCAAACCTTCTCGGACGGCCTGACGGGGATCGCCAACCGGCGCCATTTCGACGTCGCGATCGAAAAGGAGATGCGCCGCTCCAAGCGCGCCGGCACCCCGCTGTCGCTGCTGATGATCGACATCGATTGCTTCAAGGCCTACAACGACCACTACGGCCACCAGCAGGGCGACGACTGCCTGGTCAAGGTCGCGGCCGCGCTCGCGGCCATGCTGCAGCGCCCGCTCGACCTGATCGCGCGCTACGGCGGCGAGGAGTTCGTCGTGGTGCTGCCCGAGATGGACGCGGCCGGGAGCGTGACGATGGCCGAGGCGATGCGCCTGTGCATCACCGAACTGGCGATCCCGCACCACAACGCGGGCGCGGCGCGGCACGTGACGGTCAGCGTCGGCGTGGCCACCCAGTCCCCGGACAACCCGGTCGAGCATCCGGCCGAGCTGATCGGCGCGGCCGACCGCGCGCTGTACACGGCCAAGCGCGACGGGCGCGACCGCGTGGTGATGCACGCGCCCGAATAAATCCGCGATTCCCTGGCTAGGGCACCACCGAGACGCTGCGCTTGAGGCAGCGCAGCACGAAGGTCGAGCGGCTGTGGCGCAAGCCCGGCAGCGTGTACAGCTTGCGGCGCAGGAACTGTTCGTAGCCCTCCGTGCCCGCCACCGCCACCTTGATCAGGTAATCGTACTCGCCCGTGAGCAGGTAGGCCTCGAGCACCTCGGGCATCTGCGCGAGCGCCTGGCCGAAGCGCTCGAAGGTGTCGTCGTCGTGGCGCTCGAGCGTGACCTCGATCATCACCGTGTCGGGCAGGCCCAGCAGCTTTTGGTTGAGCAGCACGGTGTAGCCCTCGATCACGCCGGCCTGCTCCATGTTGCGCATCCGGGTCCAGCACGGCGAGGCCGACAGGCCGACCTTGTCGGCCAGGTGGGTGTTGGAGATGCGGCCGTCGACGCGCAGCTCGCGCAAGATCCTTCGGTCGATCTCGTCAATTTCAGCAGCAAAATCCATGATTTACCCGTCGGCAGAAGAATTTCCGCGATATTATCATCAAAGCAGAATAATTTCCTTTCTTTCCCGGCAAGCGGAAAAACGTCGAAAGCCTATTCTGCGGGCCAACCGATATAGTTGCTGCATGAACCCAGCAGACCACCCCAGCCAACTTGACGTCCGTTTTTCAGTCCCCGCCGAGCATGCCTTCAACGCGCTCGAGACGGTGCTGGCGATCGCGCGACGCGGCGCCCTGTCGCTGTTCAGTCTGGAGCTCGGGCCGGCGGGGACAAAGGGCGATCACGTGGTGCGGCTCGCGCTGCGCGCGGACGAAGCCGATCCGCTCGCGCTGTTTATGCTGCGTTTGCAAAACGTGATCGACATCGACAATGTCAGCGCGCAAGAACTGCCGGAGCGGCGCGCGGCTTGACAAGCAAACACCGCGGGGAGCGCGGGGCATGCCGCTGCAAGTGCGCCTAGCAAACGTGCTCGTTTGACGTCGCGTTTTGTCTCGTCCTGTCGAAACGCGCCTTGCATATTTCAGCTTGGAAAAAGCGGAGACAAAACGAGACAGAACGCGCACCGACAAGGCGCCGAACGAGTACGAATGCCAGAGGGGGCCGGCCAAGCCCACCCGATGCAGGCCGCCGGGAATTTTACGCCGGGATTTTTACGCCGGGAATCACGCCGGGAATCACGCCGGGAACCACGCCGGGAACCACGCCGGGAATAACGCCGGAAATTTTACGCCGAGAACCACGCCGGCAATAACGACGAGAAACGCGCGCCGCGCCGCCCGCAACAATTGCGGCGCGGCGCCGCGCGCTACTCGTAGCGCAGCGCGTCGATCGGGTCGAGCTTGGCCGCCTTGGCCGCCGGAATGACGCCGAACACAATCCCGACCCCGCCCGAAAACAGCAGCGACAGCGCGACCGCCCACCACGGCACGAACGCGTCCGGGAAGTTCGGGATCAGGGACGCGATGCCGATGCCGAGCCCGTAGCCGATGGCCAGCCCGATCAGGCCGCCGAGCACCGACAGCAGCACCGCCTCGATCAGGAACTGCAGCATGATGTCGCGGCTGCGCGCCCCGATCGCCTTGCAGATGCCGATCTCGCGCGTGCGCTCGGTCACCGACACGAGCATGATGTTCATGATCCCGATGCCGCCGACCAGCAAGGCGATGCCGACGATGCCGCCCATCACCAGCGTGACCATGGTCGTGATCTCGGCGAAACTCTTGGCCAGCTGGTCCGAACCGGTGATCTCGAAGTCGTTCTTCTCGTCCTCCTTGAGCCGGTGCGCCTTGCGCAGGGCCGTCTCGAGCTGGCGCTTGACCTCGTCGGGCTCGACCGTGCCGTCGAGGCTGACATTGAGCGTGATGCGCGGCTCGCGGTTGTTGCCGATGATGCTGCGCCCCGTCTTGTAGGGGATGATCACGGTGTCGTCCTGCGACATGCCGAACACCTCGCCGCGCTTCTCCATGACGCCGACGATCTTGAACCACTCGTTCGAGAACTGGACGAACTGGCCGATCGGATTGCCCACCATGTGCAGATCCTCGACCACCTTCTCGCCGACCACCATCACGCGGCGCGCGTTCTGCTCGTCCGAATCGGTGATGAAGCGGCCCGCGCGCGCGTAGCGCCCGTGCACGTCCTGGAAGCTCGGCGTGGTCGCGAGCACGCGCGCGAACGAACTGCGCTCGGCCAGGCGCAGCGTGGTGCCCTCGGGCGAGAACACCGGGCACAGGTCGCCCAGGCCGTCCACGTGCAGGCGCAATTGCTCGATGTCGTCGAAGCGGATGTAGTTGACCTTGCCGCGCATGACCTCCTTGAAGTCGTTCTTGGCGCGGATCGTGAGCGCGTTGCTGCCCAGGCCGGCGAACTGGTCGCTGATGCTCTTGGACATGCACTGGATCAGCGACACCACCGTGATGACCGAGGCCACGCCGATGATGATCCCGAGCGAGGTCAGGAAGCTGCGCAGCCGGTTCGCGCGGATCGACGCGAGCGCCGAGCGCACGCTTTCAATGAAGACGTACATGCATCCCTTTCAGTGCGCGCCCGGCGCGCGCTTGTCGTTGCGCACGTCGCTGATGACCTTGCCGTCCTGCAGCCGCACCACGCGTTGGCAGCGCGCCGCGATCTCGGGCTCGTGCGTGACCATGACGACCGTCTGCCCGCCCGCGTGCAACTCCTCGATCAGGGCCAGGATGTCGCGGCTGGTGGCCGAGTCGAGGTTGCCGGTCGGCTCGTCGGCGAGCAGGATCGAGGGCGTGCCCACCAGCGCGCGCGCGATCGCCACGCGCTGGCGCTGTCCGCCCGACAATTCGTTGGGCCGGTGGTGGATCCGCTCGCCCAGGCCCACGTGCACCAGCGCGGCGGTGGCTAGCCGGGTCCGCTCGCCCGGGCCGATGCCGCGGTAGATCAGCGGCTGCGCCACGTTGGCCAGCGCGCTGGCGCGCGGCAGCAGGTGGAAGCTCTGGAAGATGAAGCCGATCTCGGCGTTGCGCACCAGCGCCAGCTCGTCGCCGTTCATGCTGGCCACGTCGCGTCCGTTGAGCACGTAGCTGCCCGCGCTCGGCCGGTCGAGGCAGCCGACGATGTTCATCATGGTCGACTTGCCCGAACCGGAGGCGCCGATGAAGGCGACGTACTCGTTGCGTTCGATGTGCAGGTCCACGCCCTGCAGCGCGCGCACCGTCTGCTCGCCCATCTGGTAATGTTTTTCGATGCCGGTCAGGCGGATCACGGCTGCGCCTTGCCCTTGCCGGCGGCCGGGCCGGCGGGGCCGCCCGGTTTGAGTTCGGTGACGGCCTCGCCATCGCGCAATTGGCGCAGGGTGCGCCCCGGACCGATCGCCAGCGTCTCGCCCACCTTGACGCCGCTGAGCACTTCCTGGTTGGTGTCGTCGGCCAGGCCGAGCACGACGGCGCGCTTGCTGATCTTGCCGTCGACCACGGCGTACACATAGCTGCCCGCCTTCCTGCGCGCGCCGCCGTCCTGCCCGCCCCCGTCCTTGCCGTCCTCGTCCTTGCCGTCCTCGTCCTTGCCGTCCCCGTCCTTGTCGCCGCGCACTTTCTCGCTGAGCACCGCCTGCAGCGGCACGACCGGGCGCGGCTGGCCGCCGCCGACGACGATCTCGACCCGGCACGTCATGCCGGTGCGCAGCGCCAGCGTGTTCGGCTCGAGCCGCACCTTGACCACATAGCTGCGGCCCTGCGAGGCGCCGGGCGCGCCCGGCTTGGGCGTCATCGACACGCTCTCGACCTTGCCGGCGATCGGACGCTCGGCGAACGCCGACGGGAACACGCGCGCGGACTGGCCGGCGGCGACCCCGCCGATGTCGGCCTCGTCGACGTTGACCTCGGCCATGATGGAGCCGATGTCGGCGATCGTCATCAGGCTCGAGCCGGCCATGCCGGTGGCGCTGGCGACGGCGGTCTCGCCGATCTTGATCTGGACCGCGGTCGCGGTGCCGCCGATCGGGGCCCGCACCTCGGTCTTGGCGAGCCGCTCCTTGGCCAGCGACAACTGGGCCGAGGCCTGCTGCAGCGACTGGCGCGTGGCGCGCACCTCGACCAGCGCCAGCGCGACCTGGTGCCTGGCGTCGTCGTTGCTGCTCGCGCCGATGAACTTGGCCTGGGCCAGCTTCTCGTTGCGCGCCAGGTTGCGCCGCTGGTTGGCCAGGTTCAGCTCGGCCCGCTCGATCGCGATCTCGTAGCTGCGCCGGTTGGCCTCCTGTTGCGACACCTCGGCCCGGTACAGGGTCGGGTCGAGCCGCAGCAGCACCTGGCACTTGACGATCTTGTCGCCCTCGACCACCAGCACCTCGGCCACCTTGCCGATCACCTCGCTCGAGAGCTGGACCTCCTGCCGGAACACGAGGTTGCCCGAGGCAAGGATGGTCGGCTCGATGCGCTGTAGCGCGACCTTGCCGAACTCGGCCTGCTGTTGCGCTTTCGGGCTGCCAAGCTTGAGCGCGACGGGCACGGCGATGATGGCGAGCACGACAGCGGCGCCAATGATTTTACGGTTCATCTCGAAACACTCCGGTGGAAACGACGCCCGGCGCCGGGGCCGATGCAAGCGCCGCGCGGGGAAAGATGGCGCTCCCGGCCGCCCGCACGGCGCGGGGCGCAAGCAAACGCAGAGTCTACTTGAAAACATTTATCATTGGCAAATCATTAATGTCCGCCCGCGCCGTGCGGCGGGCGGCCTGGCGCTTGGCCAGCCTAGGAGCCTGTCGGACTTAGGATCGTCGGCTGCAAAAAGTGCTGGACGGTCCATATTTCGCCGATTTCTCGGCCAATAGCTCGCTATTGGCACTGCGAAATCGTCAAAATCTGTCCTCGCCCGGCACTTTTTTCGCTTCGACTCCCTACGTCCGACAGGCTCCTAGGCCGGCGTGGCCAGCGCGGCGACGAAATAGCGCACCTCGCC
Source organism: Massilia glaciei (assembly GCF_003011895.2). GTDB lineage: Bacteria > Pseudomonadota > Gammaproteobacteria > Burkholderiales > Burkholderiaceae_D > Telluria_A > Telluria_A glaciei. The sequence continues at coordinate 10,182 of NZ_PXWF02000070.1, forward strand.
CTGCCCGAATTCGTTGAGCAAGTGCAGGCCGCCCTCGTGCATGGTGCCAAGCAGTTCCTCGGGCTCGAGCCAGGCGCGGCTGCGGCTGCCCATCGAGCGCACGGTGTCGCCGCCGGCCGCGATCGACTCGCGGTAGAAATTGAAGACGACGCGTTTTTGCTCCGGCATGAATTGCTGGCCAACGATCGCGAAATCGCGCCCGTCGCCGCCCCCGCAGTGCCAGACGTCGTGCCAGTTCTTGTGCTTGCTCGACAGGCCGGCGCTCAGGTCCATGATGTCGAAGATGAACTTGCCGTCGGGCAGCAGGTGCGCGCCGATCCGGCGCAGCATGGCCAGGCGCTGGGCCTCGTCGCGCGTCAGGTTCAGGCTGGTGCCGCCGAGCACGATCAAATCGTATTGCAGCCCGAGCGAAAAAGCGTCCGTCTGGCCCCGGTGCAGTTGCAGGCGCTCGCGCACCGGCGCGGCCTCCTTGGCCACATTGGCGCGCGCCAGCGCGAGCCATACGTCGGAGCCGACCAGCACGTCGACCTTGGCCCCGACGCGCGCGAGCGCGATGCCGATGCGCCCGGCGCCACAGCTCAGGTCGAGCACGCGCGACGGGCCGCGCGGCAGCAGCCGTTCGTACACCGGGATGTCGGCGAGGTAGTGGCCCATGTAGTGCTGCCAGAAATCGGCGAACGCGGCATCGTCCCGCCCGCCCGGGGCCTCGCCCAGCGCGAGCCTGGACAACTTGGCGAAGATGCCATGGAAGCTGTGCGCCTGCCCGCCACCCGGCAAGTCGCCGTGGTGGGTGTCCGCCCCGCCCGCGGCCGGGGTCGTCAATCGGCCCAATCGGCCCATTTTGCTCAAAATCGTCGGTCCTTCCTGGCTTGCGTGCACCGGTCCAGGCCGGCCGCTCACACTTTATTCAATTGGCGATCAGATCCGGGCCCGCCGCGCGGGCCCCCGATGGCTCAGGCATAAAATTAACACACAGAAACACCTGAAAATATATTCAAATGTCACGTCATATCTCTGATTATCCGTCCACATTGCTTTAAGGGCAAGTTTTTTTATTGCCGATGAGAACCAAGGGCGCGCCACGGGCTCGAGGGCAGGCCCAAGCGGCTGGCGGGGTCGGCCAAGAACCCTCCCAGCACCGCCTCGAACAGCGCCAGGCTGGACGCCGGCTGCGGCTGGCGCATGCCGGCCGGCGAACCCAGAAACCTGAGCACGTAGTAATTGGCCAGCAAGTCCTCCTGCGCCTCCATGTTGAAGTCGGCCAGCGTCTTGCCGGGCGCGAGCGTGTAACGGTAGGACAGGCCGATCCGGATGGCGCCGCGGCGGCGCACCGGATTCCCCCGGTGGCATATGCATTAAGCCCCCCTGTGGACAAATGGCCATTTTTATTTTTTCAGAGTCGTCCTGGCAAAGTCGTTTCCTTGTTCAGCTTCAGTTCGTCCAACAGCTTAGCCTTGTAATCGAGTAGTTCCTCGGGCGGCACATCAAACCTTGCAAGCCACAGCGCAGCAGCATCACCACGGATGCGCGCTTCGCCATACTTAGAACCCCCGTGCAAATCAAACATCTCCTTGCACCGTACTTCCTTCAGCAGCATGTTAGGGAGCACGTAGCTTGCTGGGGGATCGTATTCAACCGGCGCTGCATCGGCCCACGGGCCTGCTTGAATGACTACACCAGCGCTGTATGGGTATAAGGCGAACCAGCTCATAGGTAGCTCAGACCGCACCACCGACATACCTCCCACCTTCTCCAACAACTCGTTGTTTATTGCAGTGAGCCATGAGACGGTCTTTATCTGGTCTTTTTTCAGAACGCTCGAAGCGCTGACCGGATTGCCAATGTCATAGCCTTGGTATTTCTCAGAGATGAGGGCTTCAGCGGGTTCGTTGTCAGATGCTCGTACTAGCGATAGCACCAGTCCATGACCGCCGTAGCCATGCACCGCCTTCAGCAAGTCAGCGAACTTGACAAACATCGCCTGAAACGCCAGTGGATGTTCTTCCGCATACACATGGGGTATGGAAAAGCGAACGACGGACAGGCCCCGCGTGCCCATCTTTGCCTGCCACTCACGAATACCTGAAACCTGGAACTCCCATTGCCCCGCATCGTAAGATTGCTTTCCACTGATATAGCCAAATGATACAAGATGATCCTTGTCTAGCCGCCTGTAGGATACCGGCTGCTCATGCGTTAGATTCCTGAAGGTCAAATGCTAGCGCCTCGTTGGCGTCACGCTCGACCCACTGAGTGTATCCCCCGCTGTCTGTCTGCCCGGTAAGGTATTGGCCGTCCGTTGATCGTACG
>NZ_PXWF02000071.1 GCF_003011895.2 Massilia glaciei
CAGGCCGGGTCGCGCGGCCGGCCCTGGCGCACGCCGTCGGCGTCGAACTGGGCGCTGTTCTTGCCCGTGACGCCGCTGTAAAAGCGCTGGATCTCGATCATGTCGGCGGCCAGGTCGCCGCTGGTGTTGAACATCATGCCGACCCCGCCGCTGCGCTTCTTGAAATCGAGGTAGGCCAGCGCGATCGGCACCCCGGCGTTGTGGGCGATGTGGTAAAACCCGGTTTTCCAGTGCGTCACCTTGCCGCGCGTGCCCTCGGGCGCGAGCAGCACCACCAGCCGCTCGCGCGCGGCGAAGGCCTCGACCGTCGTCTGAACCGTGTTGTTGGTGGCGCCGCGCTCGATCGGAATGCCGCCCAGCCAGCGCGACACCCAACCAATCGGCCAGGTGAACAAGCTGGCCTTGGCCATCCAGTAGACCCGCAGGCGCAGCACGAAACAGACCATCAGCGTGTACGGAAAATCCCAGTTGCTCGTGTGCGGCGCGGCGATCAGCACGTACTTCGGGGTCGCCGCGAGCTGTTCGGGCGTGAGGCCCTCGACCCGCCAGTCAAGCAGGCGCAGGACCAGGCGCGAACAGGCGCGCATCAGCGTGTTGACGACGGGGGTGTAAAAGATCGTGGTGCGCATAGTATGGAGGGGTAATTGCCGGCGAGGGAAATCCGAGGGGCAGCGAGCAAATTCGGCCCGGATCAGGCACAATGGACAAGCATAAGTTCCGCAGAGCATCATTTTACTCCACGATGCCTGCCTCCCCGAAAGTAAACATGTCCTTGATGTCGTCCTCCAACGGTTTCGCCGTGCTGCGCCACCGCAATTTTTCGCTGTACCTGACGGCGCGCATCCTCGGCACCCTCGCGGTCCAGATGCAAAGCGTGGCCATCGGCTGGCAGGTGTACCAGATCACGGGCAGCCTGTTCGACCTCGGCCTGATCGGCTTGGCCCAGTTCGCCCCCTTCCTCGTGCTCATTCTGCCGGCCGGCCATGTGGCCGACCGTTACAACCGGCGCAACGTGATCGCCCTGTGCTTGGCGCTGCAATTGCTGTGCGGCCTGTTGCTGCTGGCCTTCACCGTCAGCGGCTCGCGCCTGGTCTGGCCCGTGTTCGCGGTGCTCGTGCTGTTCGGCAGCGCGCGCGCCTTCATGATGCCGGCCTCCCAGGCCTTGCTCGTGAACCTGGTGCCGCCCGAGAACTTCAGCCAGGCCGTGGCGCTCAGTTCGTCGAGTTTCCACGTGGCCGTGATCGTCGGTCCGGTGCTCGGCGGCCTGCTCTACCTGGCCGGGCCGGCCACCGTGTACATGGTGGCCGCCGCCCTCCTCCTGCTCGCCGTCGCGCTCATGTGCCTGACCCGCGCCGCGCCGCAGGCGACCAGCAAGGAGCCGGCCAGCTGGCACACGGTGCTCGAGGGCCTGCGCTTCGTGCGCTCGCGCCCGCTGATCCTCGGCGCCATCTCGCTCGACCTGTTCGCGGTGCTGTTCGGCGGCGCCACCGCCCTGCTGCCGGCCTACGCGCACGACGTGCTGCAAGCGGGGCCGGCGGCGCTCGGCTGGCTGCGCACCGCGCCCGGCGCCGGCGCGGCGCTGTGCTCGGTGGTGCTGGCGTTCTATCCGGTGCGCCGGCGGGTCGGCGCCTGGATGTTCGGCGGGGTCGCCGTGTTCGGCCTGGCCACGCTGGCGCTCGGCCTGACCAGCAATTTCACGGTCGCCCTGATCGCGCTGGTGCTGCTTGGCGCGGGCGACATGGTCAGCGTCTACGTGCGCCATTTGCTGGTGCAGTTCGAAACGCCCGACGCCATCCGCGGGCGCGTGAGCGCGGTCAACTCTGTGTTCATCGGCGCCTCCAACGAATTGGGCGAATTCGAATCGGGCATCACCGCCGGCTGGTTCGGGCTGGTGCGCGCGATCCTGTTCGGCGGCGCAGCCACGCTGGTCGTGACGGGCGTGTGGGCGCTCAAATTCCCGATGCTCTCGCGCATGGACCGCTTTCCCCATGACGAGCGGCGCGACGAGCAGGCGCGCGCCGCGGCCAAGGTCTGACTTTCCGATGACGCCTGGGTCGTCGGGGTCCGTTCTGGCCGGCGCGCTCGCCGCGTTCAATGCGCGCCCCGCCGCCGCAGCCGACGGGCAATTCCTCGCCGCCCTGTACGCCTCGACCCGCCCCGATCTCGACTCGCGCACGGCCGCGCCAGCGCTGGTGCGCTCGATCATGGGCATGCAGCAAAGGCTGCAGGGCGCCGACTACCGGCGCCGGTTTCCCGATGCGCACACCCTGATGCTCGAACACGCGGGCGCGCCGGCCGCGCGCGTGGTCGCCGAACTCGGCGCGCGGCAGCTGCGGCTGGTCGACATCGCGGTGCTGCCGGCGCTGCGCGGGCGCGGCATCGGCGGCGCCGTCGTGCGGGCCTTGCAAGCCTGCGCCGCCGCGCACAAGGTGCCGCTGTGCCTGTCCGTGCATTTGCACAACCCCGATGCGCGGCGTCTGTACCTGGCGCTCGGCCTGCGCCCGCTTGGCGCGGACGGGCTGGCCGAGCAAATGCGCTGGGACCCGCATGAATCCGATCAAGCATGAGTCGATCAAGCATGAGTCGATCAAGCGCGAATCCGGTCAAAGATGCGGGCGCACCGGCATGCTTTGGCGCAGGGCGCTTTCGTGGCGCGCGGGCGAACTGGAGTGGAAGGTGTAATATAAAGACGTGTGCGCAACGTTGCAGTCAACCCTGGCTGGGCGCGCGGTAGAGCGCGCCGGCCGCACATGAGACCCCTGGGGTTGGAGCAGTAACTTTTTGAACAACCGGGAGTGAGCATATGCAAATCAACATCAACACCGACAAAACTATCGAACGCAACCAGGGCCTGGACGAGCATGTCAACAGCGTCGTCAGCGCGGCGGTTCAGCGTTTTGGCGAGCACATCACACGCGTCGAAGTGCACTTGAGCGATGAAAACAGCAAAAAAACGGGCGGCAACCGCTGCATGCTCGAAGCGCGCGTCACCGGCTACCAGCCGATCGCGGTGAGCGACCATTCGGAGCACCTGCATCAGGCCATCTCGGGCGCCGCCGACAAGCTGCAGCGCGCCATCAACAGCGCGCTCGGCCGGCTGCACGACAAACACCTGCACGACACGCCGAAACTGCAAGACGACGCCGAACAGGTCAGCGACGAAGTCAGCAAGTAAGTCAGCAAGTAAGTCAGCAAGTAAGTCAGCAAGTAAGTCAGCAAGTAAGCCAGCAAGTAAGCCAGCAAGTAAGTCAGTCAGCAAGCAAGTCGGCGCGTCGGTCAGCGGGCGATTCAACGGGCAAACCAGCTAGCAAGCCAGCGAGCTGGCCGTTGCCGGGCCCGGCCGGCGGCCCGGCCACCGTCATTCCCAGCAAGCGCCGCAGGCCGCCCCACCGGCCTGCCGGCGCGCCGCCCCCTTCTTCATAGCAAATTCAAGGCGACTTCACAGCGGCAGCGTGCCGTCGGCCAGTCCGCGCAAATAGCGCAGGCCGGCGACCGAACGGCTGCCGTACCACGACATCATTTCGCCGTCGACCAGGTGGACCGGCTTGCCGATCTGCCTTTCCAGCGCGTCCGCGTGCGGTTGCGTGAAGCGGTACGGCTCGGTCGACAGCAAGACCGCGTCGATGCCCGCCACGAGCGCGTCGGACCAGTCGAAGCGCGGATAGCGCGCCGTGCCCAGCGCCGGCACGCGCCAGCCGATTTCGGCCAGCATGCGCGCGATATAGGTGTCGGACGAGACCGCCATCCACGGGTCCTGCCAGATGCAATACAACACGGTTTGCGGCGGCCCCTTGGGCGCCGCCCGCAGGGCCGCGTATTCGGCCTCGAAGCTGGCGCACCAGGCCTCGGCCCGATCGCCGGCGCAAAAGATGCCGCCCATCAGGCGCGCCAGGGCGAGGTTGTCGCGCGGGGCCAGCGGATGGGTGACGACCACGTTCGGCACGAATTGGTCCAGCGCGTCGGCGGTCGGCTTCTCGTTCTCGTCGATGTTGACGATCACATGGGTGGGCGCGAGCCTGCGGATTTTTTCCAGGTTCACATCCTTGGTGCCGCCGACCTTGGCGATGCCGGGCACCACGTGCGCCGGGTGGACGCAAAAGCCGGTGCGCCCGACGATCTGGGCGGACAGGCCCAGGTCGCACAGCAACTCGGTGATCGAGGGCACCAGGGAGACGATGCGCGCGCCGGGCGCGGCGGGGTGGGTGCGCCCGACGGCGTCGATGAAAGGCATGGCTGGTTCCGGTGCGGTGAAACCGCTATTGGAACACCGATGCCGGCCAAATGCCAGCGCCGGCCCGCCATCCCGTAGAATGGCGGGCTTGTCCCATGGCGCCGACACACAATGACGAACCACACCTTCCTCTGGCACGACTACGAAACCTTTGGCGCGCAGCCGCGCCGCGACCGCCCGGCCCAGTTCGCCGCGATCCGCACCGACGCCGAGCTCGACGAGATCGGCGCGCCGATCATGCTGTACTGCCAGCCCGCGCCCGACTTTTTGCCGGACCCGGTGTCGTGCCTGATCACCGGCATCACGCCGCAGCAATGCCTCGCGCGCGGCGTGCCCGAGCACGAATTCGCCGCCGTCATCGAGGCCGCCTTCAGCGAACCGGGCACCATCGGCGTCGGCTACAACACGATCCGCTTCGACGACGAGGTCACGCGCTTCATGTTCTGGCGCAACCTGATCGACCCGTACGCGCGCGAATGGCAAAACAATTGCGGGCGCTGGGACCTGCTCGACGTGGCGCGCATGACGTACGCGTTGCGGCCCGAGGGCATCGAATGGCCCCTGCGCGAGGACGGGCGGCCCAGCTTCAAGCTCGAGCTATTGGCCAAGGCCAACGGCCTGCTGCACGAGGCCGCGCACGACGCGCTGTCGGACGTGCGCGCGACGATCGCGCTGGCGCGCCTGATCCGCCAGCGCCAGCCCAAGCTGTTCGACTTCTGCCTGGCGCTGCACAAGAAGGACAAGGTCGCCAGCGAGATGGGCATGCATCTGGCGCCGGCCCAGCGCCAGCCCTTCCTGCACGTGTCGGGCATGTTTCCGGCCGAGCGCGGCTGCATCGGCCTGGTGTGGCCGCTCGCGACCCACCCGACCAACAAGAACGAGGTGCTGGTCTGGGATTGCGGCCACGACCCGGCCGAGCTGTTCGGGCTCGATGCCGCGACGATCCGCCTGCGCATGTTCAGCAAGAGCGCCGACCTGCCCGAGGGCGTCACGCGGCTGCCGGTCAAGAGCATCCACCTCAACAAGTCGCCGATGCTCGTCGCCAACGTCAAGACGCTGACGCCGGCGCTGGCCGAGCGCTGGGGCATCGACATCGAGCAAGGCCGGGCGCACGCGGCGGCGGCGGCGGCGGGGCCCGACATGGGCGCGGTGTGGAGCGAGGTCTACAACCGGCCGGCGGCGGGGATTGAGACCGACGTCGACGAAGACCTGTACAACGGCTTCGTCAACAACAACGACCGGCGCAAGCTGGCCTCGCTGCGCGGCGAGACGGCCGAGCGGCTGGCCGCGCTCAAGCCGAGCTTCGACGACGAGCGGCTGATCGAGCTGTTGTTCCGCTACCGCGCGCGCAACTTCCCGCACACCTTGACGGCGGCCGAGGCCGTGACCTGGGAGGCGCACCGGGCGGCGCGCCTGTTCGACGGCGCGGCGGCCGCGCGCACGATCGAGCAATTGTTCTCGGAGATCGACACCTTGTCGGAGGAGGCCGACGAGCGCGCCGAGGAAATACTGGGCGCGCTGTACGACTACGCCGAACAGATCGCCCCGGCCCGGAAATAGTAACCAGAAATCCTTCGAATTTCTCAACCGGGGTCTGACCCCACTTATGAAACTTTTTGCGAAAAGGTTGACAAATTAGCGCGATTCACGGGCTACGTTAGGCGCGAGCATGTTCAAACGAAACTAAATTTCTTAACCGGGGTCTGACCCCGGTTAAGAAATATTGCCAAAGCGCGTATGTCTCTGAACCGGGCCAGCGAGGACTTAGCGGTACAGGTTGTTCGCGTCGCGCGTCTCGAGGGCGACCCGGCGGAATTTCTCAACTGGTGTCTGACCCCACTTATGAAATTTTTTGCGGAAAGGTTGACAAATTAGCGCGATTCACTGGCTACGTTAGGCGCGAGCATGTTCAACCGAAACTAAATTTCTTAACCGGGGTCTGACCCCGGTTAAGAAATATTGCCAAAGCGCGTATGTCTCTGAACCGGGCCAGCGAGGACTTAGCGGTACAGGTTGTTCGCGTCGCGCGTCTCGAGGGCGACCCGGCGGAATTTCTCAACTGGTGTCTGACCCCACTTATGAAATTTTTTGCGGAAAGGTTGACAAATTAGCGCGATTCACTGGCTACGTTAGGCGCGAGCATGTTCAACCGAAACTAAATTTCTTAACCGGGGTCTGACCCCGGTTAAGAAATATTGCCAAAGCGCGTATGTCTCTGAACCGGGCCAGCGAGGACTTAGCGGTACAGGTTGATCGCGTCGCGCGTCTCGAGGGCGACGCGGCGGGCCGCCGCGGCGTAGTCCTCGCCCGCCAGCGGCGGCGCGTACAGGATCGCGCGCGAGGAGTTGATCATCATGCCGGTGCCTTGCGCGGTCTTGCCCGAACGGACCGTCGCCTCGATGTCGCCGCCCTGCGCGCCAACCCCGGGCACCAGCAGCGGCATGTCGCCCACCAGGGCGCGCACCTGCGCCAGCTCCTCCGGGAACGTCGCGCCGACCACGAGCGAACACTGGCCGTGCCGGTTCCATTTGTCGGCCACCAGCGACGCCACGTGCTGGTACAGGGGCTTGCCGTCGACTTGCAGGAATTGCAGGTCCGAGCCGCCCGGGTTCGAGGTGCGGCACAGGATGATCGCGCCGTGGTCGCTCCACGCCAGATAGGGCTCGACCGAGTCGAATCCCATATACGGGTTGATCGTGACCGCGTCGGCCCCGTAGCGCTCGTACGCCTCGCGCGCGTACTGGTGCGCCGTGGCGCCGATGTCGCCGCGCTTGGCGTCGAGGATCAGCGGTATGTGCGGGTAGCGCTCGCGCAGGTAGGCGCAGATCGCCTCGAGCTGGGCCTCGGCGCCGAGCGCGGCGAAATAGGCGATCTGCGGCTTGAACGCGCACGCGAGGTCGGCCGTCGCGTCGATGATGCCCTTGCAGAAGCGCACGATGGCGTCGGGCTGGTCGCGCACATGCGCCGGCAGGCGCGAGACGTCGGGGTCGAGCCCGACGCACAATAGGGAGGTGTTGGTGGCCCACGCGGCGGACAGCTTGTCGGTGAATTTCACGGCGCTCTTTCGTCTTCAATTGCGAACCCGCCATTGTACCGTGTCCGCCGCCGCCCGCCGCCGCCGCCCGCCGCCGAAGCGGCGCACGGTTGAATGGACGTGCATTCCCCATTTAGGGTATATTTTTGACCATCTGACAACTTGCAAGGGAGTACCCCATCATGACCCAATCCAATTTCGCCCGCTGGCCGCGGCTGTTGCTCGCCCTGGCCTTGATGTCGTCGCTGCTGTCCGGTTGTGGCTACAACAAGTTCCAGTCGACCGACGAGGCCAGCAAGGCGGCTTGGGCAGAGGTGGTGAACCAGTACCAACGCCGCGCCGACCTGATCCCCAACTTGGTCAACACGGTCAAGGGCTATGCCGCGCACGAGGAAGGCACGCTCGTGGCCGTCACCAAGGCGCGTTCGGCCGCCACCAGCGTGCAGGTGACGCCCGAAACGCTCAACGATCCGGCCGCGTTCCAGAAATTCCAGCAGGCGCAGGGCGAACTGTCGAGCGCGCTGTCGCGCCTGATGGTCGTCGTCGAGAAATATCCCGACCTCAAGGCCAACGAGAACTTCCGCGACCTGCAGTCGCAACTCGAAGGCACCGAGAACCGCATCACGGTCGCGCGCCAGCGTTACATCGCTTCGGTGCAGGATTACAACGTTCTGGTGCGCAGCTTCCCGAACAACCTGACCGCCATGGTGTTCGGCTACAAGGTCAAGCCGGTGTTCACGGTGGAGAACGAAAAAGCCATCTCGACCGCGCCAGAAGTCAACTTCGGCAAGTAAGCCCATGAAACTGCTGCGACTGTTGTCGAATGCCGCGCTGGCGCTGGCCTTCGCCGCCGCCGGCGCCGCGCACGCGCAGCTGGCGCCGGTGCCGCCGCTGACCGGCCATGTCGTCGACCAGGCCGGCATGCTCGACGCCGGCCAGCGCGACCGCCTCGAGGCGGTGCTGACCGACTACGAAACCCAGACCGGCAGCCAGATCGCCGTGCTGCTGGTGAGCAAAACCGAACCTGAGCAGATCGAGCAATACAGCATCCGCGTGACCGACGCCTGGAAGCTCGGGCGCAAGGGCGTCGACGACGGCGTGCTGCTGCTCGTGGCCAAGGACAACGGCAAGGCCTTCGGCCGGCTGCGCATCGAGGCCGGGCGCGGCGTGCAGGGCGTGCTCACCGATGCCAAATCGAAACAGGTGTTGCAGGACGTGATCGCCCCCCATTTCCGCCAGAACCAGTATTACGACGGGCTCGTCGCCGGCGTGGGGTCGATCGCGACCTTGCTCAACGCTGAGAAATTCCCGGCCCCGCCGCCGCAGGCGCGCCAGAACGCCGGCCAGGCCGAGGACGAGGGTTCGACCTGGTGGATCACCATGCTGGTGCTCGGCGCGTTCTTCGCGGCGCGCATGTTCGGCGGGCGCGGGCGCCGCTCGCGCCTCAACAGCGGCGGCTGGGGCAGCGGCGCGACCGGCTTCATCCTCGGCAGCGTGCTGAGCAACATGGGCGGCAGGAGCGGCGGCGGCGGGTTTTCCGGCGGCGGCGGTTTCGGCGGCGGCGGCGGCTTCTCCGGCGGCGGTGGCAGTTTTGACGGCGGCGGCGCCTCGGGGGATTGGTGATGGCTACTTCAATGGCTACTTCTTTTGGCGCGCGCCTGAAACGCCTGCTGCGCCACTGGCGCACCACCGCCGCCCAAGGCCAGCGCATGTTTCCGCCCGCGGCGCTGGACGCGATCGGCGCGGCCATCAACGCCGGCGAGCAACGCCACCGCAGTGAACTGCGCTTCATCGTCGAGGCCTCGATGCCGTCCGACGCCCTGTGGGCCGACATGTGCAACCGCCAGCGCGCGGTGGCCCTGTTCGCCGAGTACGGGGTCTGGGACACCGAGGAGAATTGCGGCGTCCTCATCTATGTGAACCTGGCCGAGCACAAGGTCGACATCGTGGCCGACCGCAACGTCGCGCGCAAGATCGACCAGTCCCAGTGGCAGGCCGTGTGCGACACGCTGACCGCCGGCTTCCGCAAGGGGCAGTTCGAGCAGGCGACGCTGGCGGCGATCGAGCGCGTCAACGCGCTGCTCGAGCAACACTTCCCGGCCGACGGCGCGCGCGCCAACGAGTTGCCCGACCATCCGATCGTGCTCTAGGAGGGCCCGCCCCGGCCGCCCGGGCCGCGCCGCGCAAATAATCGAGCACCGGCGGCGCGCACTGGTTAAAATCGCGTCTTTCCGAACCCACCGAAAGAGCGCCATGAGATTAGCCGAAAAAGTTGCGATTGTGACCGGAGCGACCCAGGGCATCGGGCTCGCGTGCGCGCAGCGGCTGGTCGCCGAGGGGGCGCGCGTGATGCTCGTCGATATCAAGCCCGAGGGCGTGGGCGCGGCCGAGGCGCTCGGCGGCGCGGCCCGCTTCTTCGCCGCCGACGTCAGCCAGAAGGCCGACGTCGACGCCATGGTCGCCGCCACCATGGCCGCGTTCGGCCGGATCGACATCCTCGTCAACAACGCCGGCGTCACGCACGCGGCCGATTTCCTCGACCTGGCCGAGGACGACTTCGACCGCGTCATCCGGATCAACCTCAAATCGATGTTCCTGTGCGGCCAGGCGGCGGCGCGCGAGATGGTCAAAAACGGCAGCGGCTGCATCATCAACATGTCGAGCGTGAACGCCGAGCTGGCGATCCCGAACCAGGTGCCGTATGTGGTCTCCAAGGGCGCCATCAACCAGCTGACCAAGGTGATGGCGCTCAACCTGGCGCCGCACGGGGTGCGCGTCAACGGCATCGGCCCCGGCACCATCCTGACCGAACTGGCCAAAAAGGCCGTGCTCGCGAGCCCCGAGGCGCGCCACACTATCCTGTCGCGCACCCCCATGCGGCGCTGCGGCGAGCCCGCCGAGATCGCCTCCGTGGTCGCCTTCATGGCCAGCGACGACGCCTCGTACATGACGGGCCAGACCATGTATGTCGACGGCGGCCGGCTGGCCCTCAACTACACCGTGCCGGTGCCCGAATGAACGACGAGCAACAGGACCGGACGGGCGCGTGCGTCGACATGCTCGTGCTCGAGAACCAGTTCTGTTTCGCGCTGTACTCGGCCTCGCACGCGATGACCAAGACCTACAAGCCCTTGCTCGACCGGCTCGGCCTGACCTACCCCCAGTACCTGGTGATGCTGGTGCTGTGGCAGCACGACGGCTTGCTGGTCAAGGACATCGGCGCGCGCCTGTTCCTCGATTCGGGCACGCTCACGCCCTTGCTCAAGCGGCTCGAGGCGGGCGGCCTGCTCGCCCGCCGGCGCGATCCGCGCGACGAGCGCCAGGTGCGCATCTCGCTGACCGGCGCCGGGCGCGCGCTGCGGGCGCAGGCGCGGGAAATCCCGGAACAACTGCTGTGCGCGAGCGGGCTCGAGCTCGAAGCGCTGGGGCGCATCCGCGCCGAGCTCGCCAAGCTGCGCGCCGATCTGCTCGAGGCGCTGGCCAAAGCCGGGTGACGGAACGGCACCTATCGGGCCGATGCATAAATTAAATTGCACACAATTGAATTGTGCGATATAGTTCTTTGCATCAACACCGCAGCGATCCAGAGAAATTCCACCCACCCCAAGGAGTCCCCATGCAAGTTCTTTACACAGCACACGCAACAGCCACCGGCGGACGCGACGGCCGCGCCACCTCCAGCGACAAGGCGGTCGATGTCTCCCTGTCGACCCCGCGCGAACTCGGCGGCGCCGGCGCCGCGGGCGCCAATCCCGAACAATTGTTTGCGGCCGGTTATGCGGCCTGCTTCCTGTCGGCCATGAAACTGGTCGGCGGCGGCATGAAAACCCCGATTCCAGCCGACGCGCGCATCGACGCCTCGGTCGGCATCGGCCCCAACGGCACGGGCGGTTTCGGCCTGAGCGTGACGCTGGCCGTCACCACCCCGGGCATGGACCAGGCGGCGGCCGAGGCCGTGGTGAAAAAGGCGCACGAAGTGTGCCCGTATTCGAACGCGACGCGCGGCAACATCGAGGTCGCCCTGACCGTCAACGCCTGAGAGACTGAGAGGCTGAGCCGACGCCCGGGCATCGCCGCAGTTATACCAATTTTGAATATCTGGTATCCGAAACGACAATTGGATTAATAAATGGCGGCACCGCATAATGCACCTGTCTCCACTATTCTCCTCCAAGAAAATAGTTTCAAGCCCGCTTTCACCAGCGGGCTTTTTTTTGCCCACCACGCGACAATGCGCGTTTCAAAACGTTCCAGGCGGCATTGCCAAAGTTTGCGCAAAGTCATACTGGCGACACATTGCCTCCTTATACTCAAGTCATCTGCCGTACACGCAACCGATATGCCTGACGGCGGTACGGTGTGACGCCCCCGAAAAGGCGCCACACCACCCGGATTCGCAGTGTGAAAGGATTTCTGGCTTGGGTTGTGCCCGCTTTCGAGCGGGCACTTTTTTTTTGCGCCACCGCCCGGGACGCTTGAGCGAAGCGCGCAAAATGCTTGAGCACGCTTGACCGCGCGCCCGATTCAACTATCATGAGTGACCCGTTTGACTTTTTCGTGTCGGCGCACCTGCAGACCATGCATGAAGAGGAGTCCAGTCTATGAGTGAACACGCATTAACACCACAGCCGGGCGCGTCGCCCCAGGCGCGCCCGGCACGCCGTCAACACAAGCGCGAGGCCGACCACCTCGTGCTAAGCGAAATGAATCCGAAATCGGTGGTCGACCACCTCGATCCGGAAGGCGCGCCCGTTGATCTGACCACCTTCGGAACGGTGCGCGAAACCTGCCCTAAGTGCCAGAACCACCATCTGAATCTCATCCTGCGCCAGACCAACGTGCGCTTCGCCCATCTGTTTTGCACCGAATGCGCGAGCTGTTTTGATGCCCGCTACCCCGACGGGGCACCCGCGCTGACCATTTGAACCAACGGTGCGCCGGCCCGGAGGTCAAGCGGGCATGGGGGCTTGGTGGCATGGACACAACCCGCAGCAATTCTCAATTCAGATTTTGATGCCGTATGAGCGCTGCTTGCAGACTGGCGGGTTGGGCGGGTAAAAGATTTTTGTG
>NZ_PXWF02000072.1 GCF_003011895.2 Massilia glaciei
CGCGCCCGAGGGCGAGGGCGGCGCCGACGGCGAGGCCGGCGCGGTTGAGGCGGGCGGCGCCGAGGCCGACGGCGACTGGGGCGAGGCCGCGCGCGGCAAGTCGCCCGACGACGAGGATTCGCGGCCCCAGCTCGAGTGCGGCGCGACCACGCTGCGCGAGCACCTGATGGAGCAGATGCGGGTGACCGGGCTGGCGCTGCGCGACCGCGCGCTCGTCGAGTTGATCGTCGACGCGCTCGACGACAACGGCTACCTGCGCGAGACGCTCGACGAAATCCTCGAGCGGCTGCCGCCCGAACTCGAGATCGACCCCGACGAGCTCAAGACCGCGCTGTCGCTGCTGCAAAGCTTCGACCCGCCCGGGGTGGGCGCGCGCTGCGCGTCCGAATGCCTGGCGCTGCAGATCCGGCGCATGCCGTGCGTGCCGATGGTGACGCGGCGCATGGCGCTGCTCATCGTCGAGCAGCACCTGGCCTGGTTCGCGCAGCGCGAATTCAACAAGCTCAAAAAGGCGCTCGACTGCGACGACGAGGACCTGCGCGAGGCGCAGACCGTGATCCGCCAGTGCAACCCGCATCCGGGCGCGGTGTTCGCCGTCGACGTCGCCGACTTCGTGGTGCCCGACGTGATCGTGCGCCGCGCCAAGGGAGGCTGGGCCGTCTCGCTCAACAACGATGTAATGCCGCGCCTGCGCGTCAACAGCCTGTACGCGAGCCTGCTCAAGCAGGGCAAGGGCGAGGGCCAGATGGGGGCCCAGCTGCAGGAGGCCAAGTGGCTCATCAAGAACATGCGCCAGCGTTTCGACACCATCCTGCGCGTGGCCCAGGCCATCGTCGAGCGCCAGCGCAACTTTTTTTCCCATGGCGCGGTTGCGATGCGTCCACTTGTGCTGCGCGAAATAGCTGATACACTTGGTCTGCACGAGAGTACTATTTCTCGTGTGACGACTCAAAAATATATGCTGACCCCGCATGGCATGTTTGAGTTGAAATATTTCTTCGGAAGCCATGTCGCCACCGAAGCGGGGGGCGAGGCATCGTCGACGGCGATCCGGGCACTCATCGTGCAATTGACAGGAGCAGAAGACCCAAAAAATCCATTATCCGACAGTAAGATCGCGGACATGCTGGGGGAACAGGGAATGGTCATCGCGCGCCGCACCGTGGCGAAATACCGCGAGGCGCTCAAGATCCCGCCAGTCAGCCTGCGCAAGTGTTTGTAGTGTAGTTTGTAATGTTGTTTGTAGTTTCGTCGTTCCTCTGCGCCCGGCGCATGAACTGCCTGACATAAATTAGGAGTGTGTATGAATCTCACAATCAGTGGACATCATCTCGAAGTGACACCAGCCATCCGTGAATACGTACAAACCAAGCTTGAACGCGTCAAGCGCCACTTCGATCAAGTGATCGACATCGCCGTCATCCTCACCGTCGACAATCTGACCGAAAAAGAAAAACGACAAAAGGCAGAGATCAACTTGCGGCTGGCCGGCAAGACCGTCTACGTCGAGAGCCTGTCGCACGACCTGTACGCGGCCATAGACACCCTCATCGACAAGCTCGACCGCCAAGTCATGAAGTACAAAAGCAAGGTCCAGGACCACGACCACCAGGCCATCAAGCACATGCCTGAAGCAGAGCAGCCGTCCGCCGCGTAAGCCGCCCACGGAAATCTGATCAATGCCGTCCGGCTCGCGCCCGACGGCATTTTTCATTGGGCCGTTCGCAAGGCGCCGCTGCTAAAATGGTATTTTTCTTTTTACGCAGACAGCCATGAGCGAATTCGTCCTCACCAGCACCGCCCACCGCACCGGCTTCATCACCCTCGACCGCCCCAAGGCCCTCAATTCGCTCTCGCTGGCGATGGTGCGCGAACTGACGGCAACACTGCTGGCGTGGCGCGGCGACCCCGACATCGACGCCGTGGTGATCCGCAGCAGCAGCGAAAAGGCGTTCTGCGCCGGCGGCGACATCCGCTTCTTCCACGAATGCGGCCTCGCCACGCCGACGGGCGGCAGCGCCCTGCTCGAGGATTTCTTCACCGAGGAATACGCGCTCAACTTCCTGATCCACCACTACCCGAAGCCGTATATCGCGCTCATGGAGGGCGTCATCATGGGCGGCGGCATGGGCATCGCCCAGGGCGGCCCCGGCTGCCGGCTGCGCATCGTCACCGAGCGCACCAAGATGGCCATGCCAGAGGTTAACATCGGCCTGTTCCCGGACGTCGGCGGCAGCTATTTCCTGTCGCGCGCGCCGGGCAGGCTGGGCAACTACCTCGGGCTGACCGGGCTGACCATCGGCGCCGCCGACGCGCTCTATGCGGGGCTGGCCGACCTGTTCGTGCCGCAGGCGCAGATGGAGGCGTTGGCGCGGCTGCTGGCGGCCACGCCGGGGGCGCAGCTGTGCGCGGCGATCAATGATTTCGCCGCGCCGTTCGCGGGGCAGGAGGGCGAGAGCCAACTCAAGGCCGAGCGCGGCGCGATCGACCGCCATTTCGCGGCCGGCTCGGTGGCGGCGATGCTCGACTCGCTCGAGGCCGACGGCGGCGAGTTCGCGCGTAAGGCGGTCGCGGCGATGCGCAGCCGCTCGCCGCTGATGATGTGCGTGACGCGCGAACTGCTCGCGCGCGGCGCCGGGCTCGACGTGGCCGACTGCCTGCGCATGGAGCGCACGATGGTGCGGCACAATTTCGAGCACGGCGAAGTGCTCGAAGGCGTGCGCGCGCTGGTGATCGACAAGGACAACGCGCCCCAATGGAATCCGCCGGAACTGGCGCAGGTCAGCGACGAGATGGTGGCGCGCTTCTTCGCGCCGGTGTGGCCGGCGCACGCGCATCCGCTGCGCGATCTGCAAACGGGGGCGTAACGACGATGATATCGACCCGCGACCTCGCGCAATTGCCAAAGCCGGAAACCCTGCGACGTCTGTTGCAAGCCTTGGCCATGCTCGATGCGATACTCGAAGAGGAATGGCAGTACCGCTATTACTCCTTTAATGCCAATTGGGGCGAGAATGCGCAGATGGGATCCATGCGCAATGGATCGGGTGACGACTTCTTTACCCTGTTCGACGACGCGGGTTGTTTTCTAAAGGGATTCGACCACGAAAGTACGATGTCGCCCTATCGTGAAACGCCCTTGCGGACCTGGCCGGGCGTCCTTGACGATGTGCCTGTCCAGTTTGAGAGCGCGCTTAAGGAGCCGGCATTCAGCATGCAAAACACCACCTTCTGCATCTGGCGCCGCGCCGGCGACTTCACCTGGTCGCATGGCGATATCGACTACCCGGAAGGCGAGGACGATCCTGACGGTTCGCTGTGGATGTTGTCGGCCTTGGATGGCGGCCCGGAAACGTACCAGTCGTTTGCGGAGGATTACCACGAGCTTGAAGTCGAAGCGGGCGCGGTAGCAAGGGTGTTCGCGCACGAACCGCTGAGCGCCGAATTGCTCGCGGCGTTCCCGACTTCGCGCAGCCTGCGGGACGTCGTTTTGGATGCGCGAGAAATCGGTTATCCGGTCGGACCCTGAACGACAACCGTCGCCCGTCGCCCCTGGGCGTCACCGGTTTGCTACCGCAAAGGAAATGACGCCGACGTTGAAACTCGCTGCAGATCCACTGCTTCATACAAGCTTTCGAGTGATTCCCGGATTGCCAAGGCCACGGATGGCGAACCCACCATGCCATTCTCATCGAGTCCAGAGCCGATCAAAGGAATAGTTACTGACGCCGGTTCAACGATTGTCGCTGCCATCGTCTTGAGAATCTTCCGAAGCGCACCATCGGCATGGTGGGCGCGAGGCGATGCATTCAGCACAGCGACTGGCTTGCATGTAAACGGCTCATAGCTAACCAGTCAATCCAACCCGTTCTTGATGGCGCCGGTCAAGCCGTGGGCGTACTCGGGATCAACTCCCTTCATCTGCATCGGAACACGCCGATGCAATCCTTCGTCGAACAAGAAACAGCGACGCCGGTCCGGCCCATGATCCTTGAAGTGAAAGACCAACTTGGCAGTGAACTGATGAATGGGTTTCATAAGGTGGAACGCCCAAGCTCAGCGTTAGTCGGAGTCTGTGAGAAGTAGGCAGCCTTGAGTTTGTGACGGAGCGATAAAGAGAAAAGGTACGCGATCGGGTAGCCAACCAGGCGAACCGGGTTCAAGTAGTGCTGCCAGCGGGGAAGTCGTTGCCAGCGCATCATGCGCTTTTGCAGGTAGCTTTTCTCGTATCCCCAATCAGGGAACGGAGTGATGAGAAACATGCCAATGAGCGGAATTAGCGCCAGCGGAAAAAAGGCAGACTTAACCGCAAAAGACCCAAGAACATCCCCCATGATGATTTCATTCACTTCTTCCCAGGTTGAGTAATTGGCTCTCAATTCAAGGGCAATCTTGGGGTAATCGGCAGAGCTAAGTCCGACTTCCGTCCATGCCATCGACACCGTGTCCCAGACAAGGAAGTGGTCCATTGGGTTGGCAATCAATTTCACCCCCGCGACAAGATTTTGACGCCCTCGACTGCAACAACCCAACCGACTCGACCCTTTTTGGTTTCAACTTTCATTGTCTCGAAATCGTTGCCGTAACGTGGAACGTGTCCAATGAAACGCGATGCGGTCGGCTGCTAGTGCGTTTGGGCCACAAGCAGCCCAACGTTTGAGATGCCAGCGCTTTTGCGCTAGCCCCCGCAGTTGAAAAGCAGGCGGCGACAGCATGCAAACAAGATTTCCATAAAACGCGCAAACACTGCGCCAAGCCGGCCACGCCGGCAAACCCGCGTCTAGCTCTGCTCGCGATGGCGCAGCACGACCCGTTCGGTCGGGGCGAAATGGGCGGCCAGCCGTTCGGCCATATAAACCGAGCGGTGCTGGCCGCCCGTGCATCCGAGCGCCACCGTCAGATAGCTGCGGTTGTCGGTCTTGAACGACGGCAGCCATTTCTCGATGAAGGCGAGGATGTCGGCCAGCAGGTCGGCCGCGCTCGGCTGGGCGTCGAGGAAGGCGATCACGGGCGCGTCCATGCCGGTCAGCGGGCGCAGCGTCAGGTCGTAGTACGGGTTTGGCAGGGCGCGCACGTCGAACACGAAATCGGCGTCGAGCGGCACCCCGAGCTTGAACGCGAACGATTCGAAGAACAGCGTCAGCGGCGCGCGCTCGATCGCGATGAGCTCCTTGATCCAGTTGCGCAGCTTGTGCGCGGCGAGGTCGGAGGTGTCGATCACATGGCCGAGCTGCTGAATCGCCGACAGGCGCTCGCGCTCCTCCATGATGCATTCGACCAGCGTGCGGCGCGAGGCCGGATTCTCGTCGGGGCGCAATTTGTGCGATAGAGGATGGCTGCGCCGCGTTTCGGAAAAACGCGCCACGAGCGAATGCGTGTTCGCGGTCAGGAACACGACCTTGACGTCGTGCCCCTGGTCCTTGAGCGTCTTGATGTTGGCAGGCAAGTCGACCAGCGACTCGGCGCTGCGCGCATCGACCGCGACGGCGAGCATCGAGGTGCCATCGGTTGCCAGCGTCAGCACCAGGCTCGGCAGGAGAGCCGGCGGCAAGTTGTCGACGCAATAAAAGCCCGCGTCCTCGAGCACATTGAGTGCCACGGATTTGCCGGAGCCGGAAATTCCGGTAATGAGTACGATGCGCATGCGGGGATGATACCGTAAGCTGCGGCTTGGAGGTATGGCGAACTGATCTTTAGCCGACCGAAAGTTGCCCCAATTGCGTAAAATATAAGTGTTCTGTTGTGTTTCTGGATGGCCTCCGTATGCACTATGCATACCCTTTCGTAACCGCAGGTTATACGCAAATAAAAAATCAAACCGCCCCATGCCCACCATCTCGTATCAAATTCTAAACGTCTTCGCCGAGTCCAGCTTCGGCGGCAATCCGCTCGCCTTCGTCGAGGACGGCGGCGCCCTCAGCGACGAGCAGATGCAATCCGTGGCGCGCCAGTTCAACCTGTCCGAAACCACCTTCCTGCTGCCGTCGGCGCGGGCGGCCGCGCGCGTGCGCATTTTCACGCCGAGCTACGAGATGCCGTTCGCCGGCCATCCCACGCTCGGCTCGGCCGCGGTGGTCAGCGCCTTGCTGGGCGCGGGCGAGCAATTTGCGCTGGAAATGAAGGCCGGCGTCATCCCGGTCTGGCGCGAGGATGGGCGCTGGCATCTCTCGGTCGGGGCGGCGAAACAGCGTCCGATGGAGGCAACAACGGCCGAGCTGGCCGCGATGCTGGGCCTGCCGCAGGAGGCCATCGCCGGCCCCGCCTCGTGGTTCGATTGCGGCACCGAGCAACCGATGATCGAACTGCGCGGCGTCGCCGACGTGCGCGCCTGCAAGCCGGTCGCGGCGCTGCTGGCGCGACACTCGCGCAACGCCAGCGGCCAGCCCAAGGCCTATGTGTTCGCGCGCAGCGGGGACGGTTTCGAGGCGCGCTACTTTTGGATGAGCAACGACAGCAGCGTCAGCGAGGACCCGGGCACGGGCTCGGCCTGCGCCAACCTGGGCGCCTGGTGGCAGGCGACCGAGGGCGGCAGGGCGCTCGACGCGGTGGTGCACCAGGGCGGCGCGATCGGGCGTCCGAGCCAACTGACGCTGAAGGTCGCGGACGGCAAAATCGCGGTGGGCGGGCGCGTGGTCGCGCTCGGAAAAGGCGAGCTGAGCTGGTAGCGGGAGCGCGTCAGTCGCCGCTCATGGCCAGCCGCTGCCGCTCCATGAATTCCTGCAAGGTGTCGATGCCGCGCAGTTGCAGGATCGTGTTGCGGACCGCCGCCTCGAGCAGCACGGCGATGTTGCGCCCGGCCGCTACGGGGATGACGACCTTGCGCACCGGCAGCCCCAGCACGTCTTCGGTCGGAAACAGGAACGGCAGGCGCTCGACCTCCTCCTCGAGCGCGCCGCGGCGCACCAGATGCACGATCAGCTTGAGGCGCATCTTGCGGCGCACGGCGGTCTCGCCGAAGATGGCCTTGATGTCGAGCAGGCCAAGGCCGCGCACCTCGAGCAGGTTTTGCAGCAGGGGCGGGCAGCGCCCCTCGATCATATTGGGCGCGATGCGCGAGAACTCGACCGCGTCGTCGGCCACCAAACCGTGGCTGCGCGAGATCAGCTCGAGCCCGAGCTCGCTCTTGCCGAGGCCCGAGTCCCCCGTGATCAACACGCCCACGCCGAGCACGTCCATGAAGACGCCGTGCATGATGATGCGCTGCGCCAGTTTTTTAGACAGGTAGACGCGCAGGAAGTCGATCACCTGGGCCGCCGGCAGCGGCGTCGAAAACAGCGGGATGTTTTGCTCGTCGCAAATGGCGAGGATGTCGGGCGGGGTGTCGAGCCCCTGCGCGATGATCAGCGCGGGCGGGCCGCCGGCGATCAGCTCGCCGATGACGTGGCTGCGCGAACCCGACTTGAGGCGGTGGTAATAGGTCAGCTCCTGGTGGCCGAAGACCTGGATGCGGCCCGGATGGATCAGGTTCAGGTGGCCGACCTGGTCGGCGGCCGAGGCCACGTCGCCCGAGATCAGGCGCTCGCCGCCGGGGAAACCGGCGAACCAGCCCAGTTGCAGGCTGTCGCGGTTGTCGTCGTACAGCCGTTGAATGGTCAGCGGTGTCTGCAGCATGGGGGAGGTCTTCGGCAAGTGGGCGCGGTGCGCCCGGCAGCAAAGTTTAACCCAAGGCCTGCAGGCTGGGTTGCCAATTGATAATTCGCGAATGCACCGAGCGCGGGTCGGGATCGATCGACAGGGCGGTGCGGAAGGCGTCGTCGGAGAACATTTCGGCGATCTCGGACAGGATCTCGAGGTGCTGCTGGGTGACGTGGTCGGGGATCAGCAAAAAGAACAGCAGCTTGACGGGCTGGCCGTCGGGCGACTCGAACGGGATCGGCTCGACCAGGCGCACGAACGCGGCCAGCGGCCCCTTGAGGCTCTTGCTGCCCTTGATGCGCCCGTGCGGCACGGCCACGCCATGGCCGAGCCCGGTCGAACCGAGGCGCTCGCGCGCGAACAGGTTCTCGGACACGGTCGAGCGCGCGATCCCGCAGTTATTCTCGAAAATCAATCCGGCCTGCTCGAAGGCGCGCTTTTTGGAGGAAACCTCCAGATCGAGCAGTACGTTCTCTAGCGATAATATTTTACTGAGGTTAGTCATAACACTAAGTCAATTGGTGCGATGCACAAGGGTGCTTGCGAGCCAGAATTATAGGCCTGTTTTCAAGCAGTGGCACCGGAAATCGCACGCGCCTGCGAATTGTTTGGTATTGCTATTTGGCAAGTCGACCACAGGTTGTGCCACCCGGGAAGCGGTCCGCGGGCCCGCGCCGGGTCGCGGGAAAATTTCCTTCGCGAAATCACGCGATTGGCGCGCTTTTGTGAAGCCACGCGGCCCCGGATCTGATATTTGCACGGCCGCGCGCGCGGCGCGGACCATGCCCGGGGGCGCGGCGGGTGCGCCTCGCTGTTGTTTTATTGTAAATCGAAACCGGATGGCATGGCGCCCGGGTGGGCGCCCCGGTCACTGGCGCGCGGTGCGCAGGTTGGACGGCGGCGCTCCGCTGAAGTTGCTGCGCCAGGGGTTGATGTCGAGCCCGCCGCGGCGGGTGTAGCGCGCGTACACGGCCAGCTTTTGCGGGGCGCACTGGCGCCAGATGTCCATGAAGATGCGCTCGACGCACTGCTCGTGGAATTCGTTGTGTTCGCGAAAGCCGATCAGGTACTTGAGCAGGCCCTCCTGCTCGATCTGCGGGCCCACGTAGCGCACCTGCACGCTGGCCCAGTCGGGCTGGCCGGTGACCAGGCAGTTCGACTTGAGCAGGTGCGACACCAGCGTCTCGTCGACGGGCGCGCCGGCGCGCCCGGCGCGCAGCAGGGCCGGGCTCGGCGTGTACCGGTCGATCTCGACGTCGAGGCGGTCGAGCAGCAGGCCGTCGAGCTCGCCCATCTTGAGCGTGCCGAACGCGTCCTGCAGCGTCAGCGCCACGTGCACGGGCGCGCCGAAGCCCTTGGCCAGGTCGGCCTTGAGCAGGGCCAGCAGCGCGTCCGGGCCGGCCAGCCGGGTCTGGTTGAACGAGTTCAGGTACAGCTTGAACGATTTCGACTCGATGATGTTGGGCGATTCGGCCGGCGCGGTCACGGTGGCGATCGCGACCTGCGGCTTGCCGCGCAAATTGAGCCACGACAATTCATACGCGTTCCAGATGTCGACCCCGAAGAACGGCATGGTGCCCGTCAGTTGCAGTTCGTCGCGCTTGGCCTGGCGCGCGATGGGGAACAGCAGCCCGGGCGCGTAGCTGGTCTGGTAGGCGGACGTCTTGCCAAGCGGAGAAAGGTCGGGCGTGTTGCTCATGGGGCTTTCGGGTGTGGTTTAACCGAGGAACAGCTTGTAGACGGGGTTGGCGCTCTCGTCCCAGTGGCGGTAGCCCAGCGTGGTCAGGAACAGGCGGAACGCCTCCATCTCCTCGGCCGGCACCTGGAGCCCGACCAGGATGCGGCCGACGTCGCCGCCCTGGTTGCGGTAATGGAACAGCGAGATGTTCCAGTTGGGCGCCATGCGGTCGAGGAAGCGCATCAGCGCGCCCGGCCGCTCCGGAAATTCGAAACGATACAGCAGCTCGTCGTGGGCGAGCGCGCTCTTGCCGCCAACCAAATGGCGGATGTGCAGCTTGGCCAGTTCGTCGTGGGTCAGGTCGAGCGTCTTGAACTCGTGCGCCTCGAAACTGCGCGCCAGCACGCCCGGCTCGTCGCGGCTGGCGATCTGCAGGCCGACGAACACATGGGCCGCCTTGGCGTCGCTGATGCGGTAGATGAACTCGGTCACGTTGCGCGGCCCGACCAGCTGGCAGAAGCGCTTGAAGCTGCCGCGCTGCTCGGGGATGGTGACGGCGAACACGGCCTCGCGCGACTCGCCCAGCTCGGCGCGCTCGGCGACGAAGCGCAGGCGGTCGAAGTTCATGTTGGCGCCGCAGGCGATCGCCACCAGGGTCTCGTTGTTGACCGGGTTCCTGGTCAGCGCGGCGCGCTCGATGTAGGCCTTGGCGCCGGCGACGGCCAGCGCGCCCGAGGGCTCGAGGATGCTGCGGGTGTCCTGGAACACGTCCTTGATGGCGGCGCAGATGGCGTCGGTGTCGACGATGATGATCTCGTCGACGTAAAGTTGGGCCAGGCGGAAGGTTTCCTCCCCGACCAGCCGGACCGCGGTGCCGTCGGCGAACAGGCCGACGTCGGGCAACGTCACGCGCGCGCCGGCCTTGAGGCTGCGCGCCATCGCGTCGGAGTCGAGCGACTGCACGCCGATGATCTTGATGTCGGGACGGATCTGCTTGACGTAGGCGGCCACCCCGCTGATCAGGCCGCCGCCGCCGATGGCCACGAAAATGGCGTGGATCGGGCCCGAATGCTGGCGCAGGATCTCCATGCCGATGGTGCCCTGGCCGGCGATCACGTCGGGGTCGTCGAACGGGTGCACGAAGGCGAGCTTTTGCTCTTTTTCGAGCGTGAGCGCGTGGTTGTAGGCGTCGGTGTAGGACTCGCCGTGCAGGATCACCTCGACGGCGGTGCCGCCGAACGACTTGACCGCGTCGACCTTCACGCTCGGCGTGGTGGTCGGCATGACGATCACGGCGCGGCAGCCGAGCTTGGCGGCCGACAGCGCCACACCCTGGGCGTGGTTGCCGGCCGAGGCGCAGATCACGCCGCGCTTGAGCTGGGCCGGGGCCAGGTTGGCCATCTTGTTGTACGCGCCGCGCACCTTGAAGCTGAACACGCTTTGCATGTCCTCGCGCTTGAAGTAGATGCGGTTGCCGAAGCGCTCGGACAGGATCGGCGCCAGTTCGAGCGGGGTTTCGGAGGCGACATCGTAGACGCGCGCGGTCAGGATTTTTTTTAAGTAGTCGGTGGTCATGGTCTGCAAACAAAATGGTTCTGGGCCGGATTTCCGGACGCGTTGACTGGGTGCTGACTGTCCTGAGCGGCGGGTTGCCGGGGGTGTGCAGTGCGGCGCGGCGGGCGCGGATGGCGCGCTCGGCGCACCGTGTCGGTGCAATTGCTTTGGCTAATTATAATGGAGGTCCCTCGACCCCACCTTAAGTGCCATGATCGAAACCGCCGTGCTCTGGCTGCTCAATAAATTATCCGCGCCCGCGGTGGGCCTAAGCTCGGTGTTCGTGGTCAGCTTCATCTCGGCCACGCTGGTGCCGCTCGGCTCCGAGCCGGCCGTGTTCGCGGTGATCAAGGCCAACCCGGCCATGTTCTGGCCCGCGATCCTGGTCGCCACGCTCGGCAACACGCTCGGCGGCGCGCTCGACTATTTTCTCGGCTACCGCGCAAAGGTCGCCTTCGCCAGGGAGCGCAAGACGCGCTGGTTCGGCTGGCTCGCGCGCTACGGCGCCAAGACCATGCTGCTGTCCTGGGTGCCCGGCATCGGCGACCCGCTGTGCACGCTCGGTGGCTGGCTGCACCTGCCGTTCTGGCCCAGCGTGGGCTATATGGCGGTCGGAAAGTTCCTGCGCTACGTGACGATGACGCTCGTGTTGCTGTACGTGCCCGACGATTTCTGGAAATGGCTGGGCCAGGCGTTGGTCTGAGAGGCTGAGAGTCTTTCGACCATGCCCGCTCAGCACGCCGGAAAGCGCCCGCTCTTCGTTGCAAATGCTCGCCATAGCCCGAGCTATGGCTGTGCTTTGCGACTTGATCGGCCACCTTCTGGCGCGCTGCTCGGCCACGTCCAAAAAACTCTCAGCCTCTGCGCTGTTCGGCGCCAGGCCCGAATCGTCGAACAATGAATGAATTGTATGCAATATTTTCTAGTATAAATTCTGTCGGAGTGGCTTTTTGGCATCGAATACACGGCGGTGCGGGTCGAGGATGCCCTTGGGAATGCGGGGGCTGTCCGGCGTTGTGCATCGCAATACGCTAAAATGGTCCTCCTTTGGGTCAGTCTGAACGGTCACACATCACATGAACGCCCCCGTACACCTCCAAGCATTGCTCGCCGACACACCCATCGGACCGGCGCCGACGCGCCTGCGCGAAATCCCGTACAACTACACCTCGTTCTCGGACCGCGAAATCGTGATCCGTCTGCTCGGCGAGGATTCGTGGCAACTGCTCGACCAATTGCGCGGGGCGCGCCAGACCGGGCGCTCGGCGCGCATGCTGTACGAGGTGCTGGGCGACATCTGGGTGGTGCGGCGCAACCCCTACCTGCAAGACGACATGCTCGACAACCCGAAGCGGCGCCAGGAGCTGATCGACGCGCTGCACCACCGCCTCGCCGAGGTCGACAAGCGGCGCCTGACGGTCGACGCCGCCGACGACGCCGACCCCGCGCTGTCACGGCAGCGCAGCGACAGCGTCGCGCAGTTGCTCAAGGCGGCCGGGCGCGCGGTCGAGGACTTCGGCAACGAATTCCGCCAGACCTACGACCTGCGCAAGCGCACCACCAAGGTGCTGGGCCGCTACACCGAGAAACACAACATCTGCTTCGACGGCATGAAGCGCGTGGCCCACGTGACGGACGCGACCGACTGGCGCGTCGAGTACCCGTTCGTCGTGCTCACGCCCGACACCGAGGACGAGATGGCCGGCCTGGTCAAGGGCTGCATCGAACTCGGTCTGACCATCATCCCGCGCGGCGGCGGGACCGGCTACACGGGCGGCGCGATCCCGCTCACGCCGATGTCGGCCGTCATCAACACCGAAAAACTGATCACGCTCGGCGAGGTCGAAATGACGATGCTGCCGGGCGTCGAGCGCGAATACGCGACCATCGCCTCGGGCGCCGGAGTGGTCACCAAGCGCGTCTCCGACGCGGCCGAAAAGGCCGGCTTCGTGTTCGCGGTCGACCCGACCTCGGCCGAGGCTTCCTGCATCGGCGGCAACATCGCGATGAACGCCGGCGGCAAGAAGGCCGTGCTGTGGGGCACCGCGCTCGACAACCTGGCCTCGTGGCGCATGGTCGACCCGAACGGCGACTGGCTCGAGGTCACCCGGCTCGAGCACAACCTGGGCAAGATCCACGACGCCCCGGTGGCCAAGTTCAAGCTCGAATGGACCCATCCGTCGGCCAAGGGCGAGCGCAAGGGCGCGCCGTTCAAGACCGAGGAGCTGGTGATCCAGGGCAGCAAGTTCCGCAAGGAGGGCCTGGGCAAGGACGTCACCGACAAGTTCCTGTCGGGCCTGCCGGGCATCCAGAAGGAAGGCTGCGACGGCCTCATCACGTCGGGCCGCTGGATCCTGCACAAGATGCCCAAGTTCGCGCGCACCGTCTGCCTCGAGTTCTTCGGCCAGGCGCGCGACGCGATTCCGTCGATCGTCGAAATCAAGGACTACCTCGACGCCCTGCCGGCCAAGGGCGGCGCGCAATTCGCCACGATCCGGCTCGCCGGCCTCGAGCACCTCGACGAGCGCTACCTGCGCGCGGTCGGCTACGCGACCAAATCGAAGCGCGGCGTGCTGCCCAAAATGGCCCTGTTCGGCGACATCGTCGGCGACGACGAGAACGCGGTGGCGCAGGCCGCCTCCGAGGTGGTGCGCATCGCCAACACGCGCGTCGGCGAGGGCTTCGTCGCCGTCAGCCCCGAGGCGCGCAAGAAATTCTGGCTCGACCGCGCCCGCACCGCCGCGATCGCCAAGCACACCAACGCGTTCAAGATCAACGAGGACGTCGTCATCCCCCTCAACCGCATGGGCGAGTACACCGACGGCATCGAGCGCATCAACATCGAACTGTCGATCCGCAACAAGCTCAAGCTGGTCGAGCAGTTGCGCACCTTTTTCGCCGGCGGTCATCTGCCGGTGGGCAAGAACGAGGACCTCGAGGAAGTCGGCGACGCCGAGATGCTGGGCGACCGCGCGCAGCAGGCCGACGAGGTGCTGGCGCAGGCCGGCGCGCGCTGGACTTACATGCTCGCCGAGCTCGACCGGCCGTTGGCGGGCGCGCGCGACACCCTGTACGCGCTCGGCCTCGACCGTCTCGCCGTCGTGTTCGACGCGCGCCTGGCCGAGCAGCCCGACGCGACCCTGTTCGACGTGTTGCAGGACCGCACCGTGCGCGTGAGCTGGAAGCAGGAGATCCGCGCCCAGTTGCGCCAGATCTTCAACGGCGGCGCGTTCAAGCCCATCCTCGACGAGACCACCGCGATCCACGCGCGCGTGCTGCGCTCGCGCGTGTTCGTGGCGCTGCACATGCACGCCGGCGACGGCAATGTGCACACCAACTTGCCGGTCAATTCGGACGACTACGAAATGCTCCAGGACGCGCACGGGGCGGTCGAACGCATCATGAAACTGGCGCGTTCGCTCGACGGCGTCATTTCCGGCGAACACGGCATCGGCATCACCAAGCTCGAGTTCCTGACCGAGGACGAGATCGGCGAATTCCGCGACTACAAACTGCGCATCGACCCGGAGGGCCGCTTCAACAAGGGCAAGCTGCTCAACCTCGAGGGCCTCGGGGCCGATTTGCGCAACGCCTACACGCCGTCGTTCGGCCTGATGGGCCACGAGTCGCTGATCATGCAGCAAAGCGACATCGGCGAGATCGCCAACAGCGTCAAGGACTGTCTGCGCTGCGGCAAGTGCAAACCCGTGTGCTCGACCCACGTGCCGCGCGCCAACCTGCTGTACTCGCCGCGCGACAAGATCCTCGCGACGTCCTCGCTGATCGAAGCCTTCCTGTACGAGGAGCAAACCCGGCGCGGCGTCTCGATCAAGCACTGGGAGGAGTTCGAGGACGTGGCCGACCATTGCACCCTGTGCCACAAGTGCTTCACCCCATGCCCGGTCAATATCGACTTCGGCAACGTGTCGATGAACATGCGCAACCTGCTGCGCAAGATGGATAAAAAATCCTTCAATCCGGGCACCTCGGCGATCATGTTCTTCCTTAACGCGACCGATCCGGTGACCATCAATCTGGCGCGCAAGGTCATGATTGACTGGGGCTACAAGGCCCAGCGGCTGGGCCACGAACTGCTCAAGAAGTTCGCCAAAAAGCAGACCAAGGCGCCGCCGCCGTCGCTCGGCAAGCCGGCCGTGCGCGAACAGGTGATCCACTTCATCAATAAAAAGATGCCGGGCAACCTGCCCAAGAAAACCGCGCGCGCGCTGCTCGACATCGAGGACGACAAGGTCATCCCGATCATCCGCAACCCCAAGGCGACCACGGCCGACACCGAAGCCGTGTTCTACTTCCCAGGCTGCGGCTCCGAGCGCCTGTTCTCGCAAGTCGGCCTGGCCACCCAGGCCATGCTGTGGGAGGTGGGCGTGCAAACCGTGCTGCCGCCGGGCTACCTGTGCTGCGGCTATCCCCAGCGCGGCGCCGGCCAGTACGACAAGGCCGACAAGATGATGACCGATAACCGGGTGCTGTTCCACCGCATGGCCAACACGCTCAATTACCTCGACATCAAGACCGTACTGGTGTCGTGCGGGACTTGCTACGACCAATTGGCCACCTACGAGTTCGACAAGATATTCCCCGGTTGCCGCATCATGGACATCCACGAGTACCTGTTGGAGAAGGGCGTCAAGCTCGAAGGCGTCAGCGGCACCCGCTACATGTACCACGAGCCGTGCCACACGCCGATGAAGCAGCAGGATGCGATCAAGACCGTCAACGCGCTGATCACCACCATCGACGACACCAAGATCGAGAAGAACGACCGCTGCTGCGGCGACTCCGGCAGCCTGATGGTGTCGCGTCCCGACATCTCGACGCAGGTCCGCTTCCGCAAGGAGGAAGAAGTGATCAAGGGGGCCGACAAGCTGCGTGCCGACGGCTTTACGGGCGAGGTCAAGATCCTGACCAGCTGCCCGGCCTGCCTGGGCGGGGTGACCCGCTACAGCGAGGACGCCGGCACCACGGCCGACTACATCGTCATCGAGATCGCGCGCCATCTGTTGGGCGAGAACTGGCTGCCCGAGTACGTGGCGCGCGCCAACAACGGCGGCATCGAACGGGTGCTGGTGTGAGTTCGCCCGCCTGCGAGCTGTGCGCGCTGGCCGTCGAGCCGGTTTTCCGCAACGATAAGTTGTCGGTGATCCTCGTCGACGACGCCGCCTATCCGGGCTTTGCCAGGGTGGTCTGGAACGCCCACGTCAAGGAGGTGTCCGACCTCGCCGCGGCCGACCGGCTTATGCTCAACGACGCCGTGTGGCGGGTCGAGATGGCGCTGCGCGAAGTCATGCAGCCCGACAAGATCAACGTGGCGAGCCTGGGCAACATGACGCCGCACCTGCACTGGCACGTGATCCCGCGTTTTTCCGACGACGCCCATTTTCCCCAGCCGGTCTGGGCCGGCGCCGTGCGCGCCACCGACGCGCCGGTGCTGGCCGCGCGCCGCGCGCTGCTGGGGCAACTTGGCGCCGCCATCGTGCGCCGCATGAACCAGGAAAATAACTAAATGAGCCATTCACCGAACCCGACCGCGCTGACGGTGCACCAGAAATCGCGCATGCTCGACATCGCCTTCGACGACGGCGCCGCGTTCTCGCTGCCGTTCGAATTGCTGCGCGTGTACTCGCCGTCGGCCGAGGTGCGCGGCCATGGGCAGGGCCAGGAGGTGCTGCAGGTTGGCAAGCGCGAGGTCGGCATCAGCGCGCTCGACCCCGTTGGTAACTACGCCGTGCAGCCGAGCTTTACCGACGGCCACAACACGGGCTTGTTCACCTGGGACTACCTGTACAAACTCGGCAACGAGCAGGACGCCTTGTGGCAGGATTACCTGCAGCGCCTGCAAGCGGCCGGCTTTGACGGCGACAGCGGACGCGCGCCCGGCGCCGCGCTCGCATCCAAGGCCGCGACCGGCGCGGGCTGCGGCCACAAGCACTGACAAACCCCGTCGTCCCCGGGCTCGCCTCCCCCTCTGCGGGAAGGCATGCCTCGCGGCAAAGTGGAACGCGCCGAGCCCGCGCAAAAGCGCAGCGGCATGATGCAGCGCCGCTAAGGTTTCCCAGCGAGATTGTTGGGCGAAGGATTCATTGCCATCCGGCAATCCACCTCGCCCGCGGGCGTGCCCCCTCCAGAATGTGGCGCCTCCCAAAAAGGCCCTATTTCACCCGGTTCGACCCGGCATTGCCCGATGGCGAAGCGATTTCCGGTGATAGTCGCCCGATACTCCCCGCCCGCCACCCGATCTATCCTGCTCTACGTCCGAAACTGAACGATACGTGGTGTGCGTGTCTAACTAAGTACACGCCAGCGTTGTCGTAAAAAAATCGTGCAAGCATCGGATCAATTCGTGCCGTTGCCGGACCGAGTCGCGCAGTTGTCTGGCCGATTCGCGCAGATATCGTCCGGACGCGTGCCGCTTTCGTGCAATGCCGGGCCAATATGCAGTCAAATCGGAAAAAAGGAGAAAAGCCATGAAACGCCATCACCCGGCCGTCTACGCCGAGATCCCCATTTCGCAACATATCGCCAAGCAACTAAGCCACGCATCGGTCAGAAGCTTCTTCGAAAAGGAGGACTGGGAAATCGTCGCCGAGGAGGTCGAGGAGTGGGTCTGGCGCCACCATCCTGATGCGCTGCCCAAACCGGCAAATTCTGGTTACCAATGGAAGCATTTGTTCCTGCCCGATGGCACGCTGCTGCGCACCGTATTTAACGGGAAAAACCATCACGGCTTGGTCGAGGGCGATGCCATTCTTTACGAAGGACAGGCCATCTCGCCCAGCGGTTTTGCCAACGCCTTGGGTGGAATCCGGCGCAACGCCTGGACAAGTATCTGGATCCGCTTTCCAAATACAAGCGAATGGAAGCGCGCCGACACGCTGCGCCCCCGTAAGCAATCCCAACGTGAACGCAGACCGCATGTGGCTGCGCAACCCGCGCCGCCGCCCACACCCCTCGCGCCGCTTACCGCCCCTGCAGCCGCCGCTGCAACCGCCGCTGCAGCCGCCCGGCAAGATCATCACGCATTAGCCGCACACGAAGTGCGTCAACCCCAGCGCACTGTCGACGCTGGCACGCCAGAAACCTGCCCGAACCTTGCTGCGCCACATGCGCGGGGCATTCAGCGGGTGGGACGATTCAGGGGCCGTGCGAGCAGGATTGCCGGCCCGCCGCCCAAGCGCGCCCCGGTGTCAATCGACGACGTGGTGGACGCGCTTCGGCGCGCCGAAGCGCGACAGACGATTGCGTTGCCGACCCAAAAAGGAAAGCCCGGGCGTCTTTTCGTGGCGTGGTTCAGCAGCGACGAAGGTTTCCCGGTTCCGGCATCGAGACGCACGCGAGCAATCCCGGCCTGACCGACGCGCGAAGACGCGCCCGTCCGGGACTGTTTGCGCAAAAAAGCACCAGCAAGCGGTTTCGAAAGTCGGCCATTGGTGTCCGCCCTAGTTCAGGGCAAAGGAAGTATTGATGGCGGTATAGTAAGGGCGCCAGCGAGGCGCCGGCAATCGCGGCCGGCAGCCTATTTGGACGACATCACATACTGCATTTTGTACCAGGCCTCGGCCGGTTTGCCATCCCTGCTTACCGGATTGAATGTGCAGCGTCCCAAGCCCTCCATTGCCGCCGCATCCAACAGGGGGAATCCGCTCGATTCATCCACTTTTACCTGCTTGACCGCGCCATCGGTGCCGAGTAGGTATGCCAGCCTCACCGTGCCTTGCTGGCTGTCGCGCATGGCTTGCGCCGGCATCAAGGGTTTGGCGCAATGCGGTGCCATCGGAGCTGGAGCTGGCATTTGCGCGCACCCCGACATTGCCGCCAGAAACGCCCCGGCGCCAATCAAGGGCAGCGGGCCAAAAGGCCGCAAAGCGGCCATCGGTGGATGCTTTGGATCAGCGTGTGTCGACATGGTGCGATTGCTCCTTCTGGCTTGTTTTTTTCTCATTGGTATCTTACAGGCATGATTGTCGGCGTGCCCCTCCGGCGCCGCCTCCGAAGCAACTACTCACGGGCATGATCGCGGGCCGCTCGCGGACGCCGGCAGGGGCGGGGCGCTTGTATAATGTGACAAGTCCAATCCGTCCCGCTCATATGACCAATACCCATTTCGGCTACAAAACCGTGTCCGAGGACGACAAAGTCCACGAAGTCGCGAAGGTGTTCCACTCGGTGGCCGCCAAGTACGACGTCATGAACGACCTGATGTCGGCCGGCCTGCACCGTGTATGGAAGACCTTCACCATCGCCAACGCGGCCGTGCGGCCGGGCTTCAAGGTGCTCGACATCGCCGGCGGCACGGGCGACCTGTCGATGGCCTTCGCCAAGCAGGCCGGGCCGAGCGGCGAGGTCTGGCACACCGACATCAACGAGTCGATGCTGCGCGTGGGCCGCGACCGCATGCTCAACGAGGGCCTGGTGCTGCCGACCCTGCTGTGCGACGCCGAAAAACTGCCGTTCCCCGACAATTATTTCGACCGCGTCAGCGTCGCCTTCGGCCTGCGCAACATGACCCACAAAGACCAGGCGCTGGCCGAGATGCGGCGCGTGCTCAAGCCGGGCGGCAAGCTGCTCGTGCTCGAATTCTCCAAGGTCGCCGCGCCGCTGCAAAAACCGTACGACGTCTATTCGTTCTCGGTGCTGCCGTGGCTCGGCCAAAAAATCGCCGGCGACGCCGAAAGCTACCGCTACCTGGCCGAATCGATCCGCATGCACCCCGACCAGGAAACCCTCAAAACCATGATGCAGGATGCCGGACTCGAGCGGGTGCAGTACTTCAACCTGACGGCCGGTGTCGCGGCATTGCACACGGGCATCAAACTCTGAGCATGAAGAACATGAAAAAAACCTTGATCAGCTTGCTGCTGGCGCTCAGCGCCGTATCGAGCACCGCCGTCAGCGCCGGCTCCCTCAGCGGTGGCCGCTCGATCGGCCTGCAGTCGGCCGCCGTGGCCGCCCAGGTCGACGCCGCCCAGGTCGACTCCGCGGCGCAACAAGAACAAGCCCCGGTCCCCGCGCCCGCCCAGCCGGCGCCGCCGGCCAAGCCCGAAAACGCCGTCACCGGCATGCTCGGCGGCGCCTTGCTCGGCCTTGGCCTTGGCGCCGTGTTCGCCAAGATGGGCATCGGCCCCGAAATGGCCAGCCTGCTCGCCACGCTGCTCATGCTGACGCTGATCGCGCTCGCGGCGCTGCTCGTGTACCGCATGGTGCGGCGCAAGGACACGCCCGCCAACGCGCCGTTCGCCGGCGCCGGCCAGGGCAAAAAAACGCCCGCCGCCGCCCCGCCGATCGGCGCCAAGGTGCCGCCGGCCGCCGCCGCGCCCTGGGGCGTGCCGTCGACCTTCGACGCCGACGGTTTCCTGCGCCACGCCAAGGCCTCGTTCATCCGCATGCAGGCGGCCTGGGACAAGGCCGACGTCGACGACCTGCGCAAATTCACGACGCCCCAGGTGTTCGCCGAGCTGAGCCAGCAGATCGTCCAGCGCGGCGCCGTCGGCGAGGTCACCGAGGTGGTCGCGATCGACGCCGAACTGCTCGGCATCGAGAACATGGAAAAAAACTTCCTCGCCAGCGTCAAGTTCACCGGCATGCTGACCTCGGCCCCGGGCACCGAGGCCGTCCCGTTCGCCGAGGTGTGGAATATGTCCAAGCCGGTCGCCGGCGGCACCGGCTGGGTGCTGGCGGGCATCCAGCAGCTCTCCTGACACTATTTTCATGTGAAAGTTTCCACGCTGACGCGAATGTTGCGTTCAAACTGGTAAGATCGAAACCGCCCCGCTCGTGCCGGGCGGTTTTGTTTTTTTAGCGAGTCTCCAGTATGCCAACAACAACGCCCTTCACGCCGCAAGCGACCCTGATGGCCCCGGTCGTGGCCGCGATCAACCATCTGCTGGCCCAGGAGGCGTGGGCGCGCGACGCGTTGGCGCTGCACGCCGGCAAGGAAGCCTGCATCGACGCCGGCAGCGTGGCCCTGCGCCTGCGCGTCACGCGCGACGGCATGGTCGAGTCGCGCCCGTCGGAGCGGGCCTCGGACGTGACGATCCGGGTCAAGCTGGCCGACCTGCCGCTGATCGCCCAGAACCGCGAGCGCGCCTTTTCCTACGTCAAGATCGAGGGCGACGCCGAGTTCGCCAACACGATCTCGCAACTGAGCAAGGGCTTGCGCTGGGAGGCCGAGCACGACCTCGAGCCATGGATCGGCCCGATCGCGGCCACGCGCCTCGTCGACGGCGCCAAAAGCGTGCTCGAGACGGCCCGCGGCACCGGGCGCAAGGTCGCCGAGAACCTCGCCGAATTTTTCCTGGAAGAAGACCCGGTGCTGGTGCGCCCGGCCATGTTGGAGGACTTCGGCGGCGAGGTCGGCCGTTTGCGCGACGACGTCGAACGCGCCGCCAAGCGCCTGGCCCGGCTCGAACAGCGGTTGGCGCCGCGCCCAAGCGCGCCCGACAACACGACCCGTTCGAACGGGCAAGAGAAATGGACCCCTGAACAATGATATTGAAATTTGTGCGTTTCCTTAAAATCCTCCGGGTGGCGGTCAAGTACGGCCTCGACGAGATCGCGATCTCGGGCCTGAAGGTGCCGCGCACGGCGAAGCTGATCGACACCCTGATTTTCTGGCGCGACATCAGCGCCCCGCGCGGCGTGCGACTGCGCATGGCGCTCGAGGAGCTCGGGCCGATTTTCGTCAAGTTCGGCCAGGTGCTCTCGACCCGGCGCGACCTGATGCCGATGGACATCGCCGACGAGCTCGCGCGCCTGCAGGACCGGGTGCCGCCGTTCGGCTCGGACCTCGCGATCGCCCAGATCACCAAGTCGCTGCACGCCCATCCGGACGAGTTGTTCGCCAGTTTCGAGCGCACCCCCGTGGCCTCGGCCTCGATCGCGCAGGTGCACTTCGCCACGCTCAAGAACGGCAAGGAGGTCGCGGTCAAGGTGCTGCGCCCGGGCATGAAGAAATCGATCGACGAGGACGTCGCGCTGATGCACATCGCGGCCGACTGGATCGGCAGCGTGTGGGCCGAGAGCAAGCGGCTCAAGCCCAAGGAGGTCGTCGGCGAATTCGACAAATACCTGCACGACGAGCTCGACCTGATGCGCGAGGCCGCCAACGCGAGCCAGCTGCGGCGCAACTTCGCCGGCTCGAATTTGCTGATGGTGCCCGAGATGTACTGGGACTATTGCTCGAGCAGCGTGATCGTGATGGAGCGCATGCACGGCATTCCCGTGTCCCAGATCGATCGCCTCGCAGCCGAGGGCATCGACCTCAAAAAGCTCTCGAGCGACGGGGTCGAGATATTCTTCACGCAGGTGTTCCGCGACGGCTTCTTCCACGCCGACATGCACCCCGGTAACATCCTGGTGTCGATCGCGCCGGAGACCTTCGGCCGCTACATCGCGCTCGACTTCGGCATCGTCGGCACCCTCAACGACTTCGACAAAGACTACCTGTCGCAAAACTTCCTCGCGTTTTTCCGGCGCGACTACAAGCGCGTGGCCGAGGCCCACATCGAGTCGGGCTGGGCCCCGCGCGAGACCCGCGTCGACGAGCTCGAGTCGGCCGTGCGCGCCTGCTGCGAACCGATCTTCGACCGTCCGCTCAAGGACATCTCGTTCGGCCAGATATTGCTGCGCCTGTTCCAGACCTCGCGCCGCTTCAACGTCGAGGTGCAGCCGCAACTGGTGCTGCTGCAAAAGACGCTGCTCAACATCGAGGGCCTCGGGCGCCAGCTCGACCCCGACCTCGACCTGTGGAAGACTGCCAAACCCTACCTCGAGCGCTGGATGGGCGAGCAGGTCGGCGCGCAGGGCATGGTCGAACGGCTCAAGGCCGAGGCGCCGCGCTTCACCCACATCATTCCCCAACTGCCGCGGCTGGTGCACCGCGCGCTGATGCAGGCGGCCGAGCCGCACACGGCCAACACCGAGCTGCTCAGGGCGCTGGTGCTCGAACAGCGCCGCACCAACCGCATGCTGGCGCTGTTCGCCTATTGCGCCGCGACCGCCGTGGTGGTGGTGATGGGCGTGGTCGGTTACGAGACGTACCTGCGCCTGTATGCCTGATTTTGCCAGCCGCGACCCGAAGCAGCCCGGTTTTTGGGACGAGCGCTTCGAGCGCGGCTTCACGCCGTGGGACCGGGGCGGGGTGCCGAATGCGCTGCGCCGCTTTGCGGTCGCATCAAGCCCGCTGGTCACGCTCATCCCCGGTTGCGGCGCCGCCTACGAGCTCGCGTGTTTGAGCGAGGCCGGCTGGGATGCCACCGCTATCGATTTCTCGCCATCGGCGGTCGCGCGCGGTAAGGCTGCGGTCGGGCCATGGCACCAACGCGTGCTGGAGGCCGATTTTTTTGCCTACGAACCGCCTCAAGCGCTTGAACTGATCTACGAACGCGCCTTTTTGTGCGCGCTGCCGCCCGCGATGTGGCCGCGGGTCGCCGCGCGTTGGGCCCAGTTGCTGGCGCCCGGCGGGCGGTTGGCCGGGTTCTTCTTTTTTGATGACACGCAGCGCGGGCCGCCGTTCGGCATCGGCGCCGCCGAGCTCGACGCTCTGCTCGCGCCACACTTCGAGCGCATTGAGGATGCGCCGGCCGACGACTCGGTCGCCGTATTCGAAGGCAAGGAGCGCTGGCAGGTGTGGCAGCGTAGATCCTGACCTGGAGAACGAATGAACATGGTAATTCTGGCGCCCATCGTCGTACTGATCGTCACCTTATAACAACCAGCGATCGCTATCATCCGTGCGCGCGGTTGGCCTGTTTAATCCCCCAGGTGGCCCGGACTAGCGAGGCCGTTTGGCGAGGCTTGAAATATTGCATTATGGACATTGCCATTCTCTGTGCGTAGACTGTCAAGCGCATGGTCGCGGCAATACTCGGCGTCTTCACTCCACCCTCAAGGTCGCAGAATAATGAATTCTTTCATCGTCGAGTTCTGGTCGCGTGTGTTCGCCGCGCTGGGCCGGATATCCCTGTTCACCTTGGTGCGGGCGATTTTGCCGTTCCCGGTCACGGCGCGGCTGGTCGACGCCTGGGTGCTCGGGCATCTCGGCTTGTCGCTCGTGACGCTGGTGGTGGTGGCCAATTATCCGCGCCATTGGTTCGCCATGGCGCTGGTCGGCTACGGCGTGGTGCGCGTGTTCGAAGTCGCCATTTACCAAGCCAATGTGCTCATGTTCGATGAATACCGGGCGGTCAAAGCCGGGCGCGATTATGCGCTCGAAGGTTACCGGCGGATGGTGCTTCTGCTTGTACACAACTATTTTGAAATCATTTTTTGGCTTGCCGGTACATATATCATTCTCGGCGATGAGTTCTCGCGCAAATGGGCGGGCGGTACCGGCACCGTCCTGGGCGGGATATACAGCAGCTTTATCACGATGACCACCTTTGGTGAATTCGATCTTGCACCGAAAACCACCCTGGGTGCGGGTGTGTTGTTGTTCCACACGACGGTCGGTCTATTCATGACTTTGCTGAGTCTTGCACGCTTCATCAGCCTGATCCCGGCGCCAAAGAGCAAGGATCCCGTCGAGTTGCGCCAGCCGCCGGAGCCGCCGCCCCGCCCGCCGCGCCGCAACCGGCGCTAGCCCAACTATCGGCGGACCGGCAGCCGGGTCCGGTCGATGTCGGGTCGCCGCTGGGTGCCTGTCGTAACCGACAACGCCCGCACCGAAGGATACTCGTTCAGGTCCGGCAATCGTACATTCGGGAGCCTCATCACGCAATCGAGGTCTGCATGACCCTGAGGATCAACGTTACGGCAGAGGGGCAGGCACGGCACAGGTGATACTGCTTGGTTAAGGCTCCGGCCCTATGGCGCGGTCGACGCAATGGCTGGCGTGCCGAAAATGCTGCTAGACTCTGGGAAACAAATTCGAGCGTCGAACATCCCGGAGTAGTTATTTTCCCGAGGCCTTCATAAATGGACTTGATTCGGCGGTTTTGTCTTGCGTTCGGATTCGCGTGCGCGCTTGCCTGCGCAGGCAATGCCTCTGCAAAAGCTGAGGCCGGCGACGAGAAAACGATCCGCCTGACTTCCCTCGACTGGCCTCCCTACTCCGGGGCGGAACTCAAGCAACGTGGCGCCACCACCGCAGTGGTCCGCGCGGCGCTCGCCGCAATGGGTTACAAGCTCGAGGTGAAATTTTTCCCCTGGAGCCGTGCCGTGGCCTTGGTCAACCAGCCTTCCGATTTCATCGGCTACTTCCCGGAATACACGTCCCCTAAAATTGCCGACAAATTTTTGCTATCTTCGCCGATCGGCAGCGGCCCGCTCGGATTCGCCCAAATACGCAAGCACCCCGTTCAATGGAAAACCTTGGACGACCTTCAGGCATACCGAATTGGCGTGGTGCAGGATTACGTCAACGCGGACGAATTCGACCGACGCATTGCCGATGGCCGGCAAATGGTCGATGTGGCACGCAACGACACCCAGAATCTGCTCAAGCTGGCGTCGGGACGCATTCCGCTCGCGGTCATCGACCAGCGCGTGTTCGAGTTCCTGTCGCGCCATGACCCGGCGATCGCTAAAATCCGGCACAAGCTCGATTTCCATTTGAACCTTTTAGAGGAAAAAAAGCTGTTCATTTGTTTCAGGCGCAGTGCCGAGGGGGAGCGGGTGCGCGATATCGTCAACGCCGGCTTGAAGAGGATCGATGTCAAGCGCGTCATGGCCGAGGCACTTAAGTAAATCCGCTGCCGTTTCGCCGCATCTCGCCCGTTCCGCCACGTTCTTGCTGGCCTGGCCGGCGCCAGCGGCGAGCGCGCTGAAACCTTGTGCCCGGGCACCCCGGCGGTCGCTTCTAACAGCCGTGTCGACCCAATGTCGGGCCGCTGTCGGGCCCATGCCGTAACCGACAACGCCCCGGTCGATCGATACTCGTGGCTCACTTTGCGTTGGGGTAAAAATGATTCTTAAACAATTACGTCTCAGCCGCCATCTTTCCCAGGAACAGTTGGCGCAAATGTCCGGTTTGAATGTCAGGACCATTCAAAGGATAGAAAACGGCCATACGGCCAGTGTTGAGTCTCTTAAATGCCTCGCGTCGGTGCTCGAAGTTGATATTCCAACCTTGAACCAGGAGAAATTTATGATCGAAAAAGACTCGGCCAATTGGCAAAACCTTCCGCTCTGGCTTAAATGCTGGTTCTTCTTTAATTTCCTCGCATTACGCCCGCGCCGCGCCGTGGCCAAAAGAATCGAGGTGATTTCCCACCTGACCGGATTTGCTTTTTGTTTGTTCGGCTTCGTCAGCGAGGCCGCGCTGGCCGGCGGCCTGATCATGCTCGCGACCGCCTATCTGTTTTGTCTTTTGGGCTGGCAGGCCGACAAATACGGCATCTGGTACGAGGCGCCCGGATTCGACCCCGCCTGACCGGCAACGGTCTTTGCAAGCTGCCGCACGCTTGCGCCAGCGTGCGGTGCGGCCGGCCGCCCGGCGTACCATGTCCGAAGGCCGGCGCCGCCGGCCTTCACCGTGCGCCGCCGATTGCGCCACGATATTGCCCGCCAAGAGGAGAAACGCATCATGATTGCTCAAGCTTTCGTTGGTCGCGCGTTGCAGCTCGCGTTGTTGTGCGTGTTCAGTTCCTGCGCTCTCGCCTAAACCCCTGCGGCACTGACGCACACATTCCGTGACAGCGCACTAAAGTGGGGCCCCTGTCCGGCGTTCATGCCGAAGGGATGTGGCATCGCGGTTCTTCACGGCGATCCGGCGCGCAACAATGCCGATGTGTTCTTACGGGTTCCCGCGAAGTCCACCATCCCGATGCACACCCACACATCGGCCGAGCGCATGGTGCTCGTTTCCGGCGAGCTCGAGCTAAGGTATGAGGGGCAGAAGATGCAAGTGCTCAAGCCCGGAAGCTATGCCTACGGACCGCCCAAAATGCCGCACGAGGCCTATTGCGCAAGCACTGCGCCATGCGTCCTGTTCATTGCGTTCGAATTGCCGGTCGACGCGTTTCCCCATGTTGTCAAATAAGGGCGATGCGCGGGGTTTGGTGGCCGCCCAAACAGCGGATAAAATACCGGGACCTCATCCGGAAAGTGCCTGAATGATTCCCCTAGCTATCAACGCCGCCCGGCAGCGGGCGCTGCGCGCCAAAGTCCAGTTCGCGCTGAGCGTCCTGCCGCTCGGACTGATGTGCGCTGCCTTTGCCGCCGTGTTATCGCTGCGCGGGCCATTCGAAACCGCGCTCGGCATCGTGCGCGGCTCCTCGGTCAGGAACCATCCGGACGGCATCATGTGGATGGTCGCCTTTCTC
The DNA here is from genome assembly GCF_003011895.2 of Massilia glaciei. Classification (GTDB taxonomy): domain Bacteria; phylum Pseudomonadota; class Gammaproteobacteria; order Burkholderiales; family Burkholderiaceae_D; genus Telluria_A; species Telluria_A glaciei. The sequence goes on from NZ_PXWF02000072.1 coordinate 27,148, forward strand.
GGCGCGACGGTCCTGCTGATGATCGCCGCCTACCTGTTGGGCTGGCTCGCCAACGCGCTCTTCGCGCGCTTCGTGCTCGGCTGGCCGGCGGCGCAGGTCGGCGCCGCCCACCTGCGTTCGGATGTGCCGGGGCACTGGCTCAAGGCGCCAGCTGGGACGAAGCGGGGGCTTCAGCATGAATCTTAACGCCGCCCCGGTCGCGCGCGCGCAAATGCTCATCCGCCGGCCGGTCGCGGACGTGTTCGCGGCATTCATCGATCCCGCCATCACCACAAAATTTTGGTTCACGCGGGCGAGCAATCCGCTGGCGCAAGGCGAAACCGTGACCTGGTATTGGGATATGTACCTCGCACAGGCCGAGGTGGCGGTCAAGGCGGTGGAAACCAATCGCCGGATCCTGATCGAGTGGCCGACCCCGGTCGAGTGGGTGTTCACGCCAAGGGGCGAGGGCGCCACCTTTGTCACGATCACGGCGTCGGGCTTTTGCGGGTCCGACGACGAGGTCGTGGCGCAGGCGATCGATTCAATGGGCGGCTTCAGCCTGGCGCTTGCCGGCTGCAAAGCGTTTCTTGAACATGGGATCGAGTTGAATCTGGTGGGGGACCATAATCCGGATGCGCAGGTGAGGATCGCCTGAGCGGGGCGCCGGGGTGCATGTTCGCGATACTGCCGCGAACCAAACCCCGCCCCCTTTGCCCGCATGCCGATCCGCGGCGGGATCGGCTTCGGGCTTGTGCTTGCTCGCTGCTTACTTGGCTGGAACGGCTTCGGCTGCGGCCGATGCGGCTGCCGATGCGGCGCTCGACGACACGGCGGCGGCGTCGGCAGCGACCGATGCGGCGTCTGCTGCTGCGGCGGCTGCGGGCGCAGGTGCTGGCGCACCCGTCACGACGATCTTCGCCTTGGCCTTGAGGTCCGCGAAGAACTTGGTCATGTGCTCGCGCAGCAACTGCTGCTTGATCTGCTCTTTTACCTGCTCGAGCGGCGGCGGGGTGATCGGGCGCGAATCGTCAAGCACGATCACGTGGTAGCCGTATTGGGTCTTGACCGGCTCGGTCGTGAACTTGCCTTTTTCGAGTTTGGCGACAGCGGCGCCGAATTCCGGCACCATGCCCGACGGATTGAACCAGCCCAGGTCGCCGCCATTGGCTTTCGAACCCGGATCCATCGATTTTGCCTTGGCCAGCTTTTCGAACGCCTTGATGTCCTTGGTGATCGAGGCGATGATCGATTTGGCCTCGGCCTCGGTCTTGACGAGGATGTGGCGCGCCTTGAATTCGTTGCCGCCGGCCTTTTCGCTCATCTTCTTGTACTCGGCGTCGATCATCGCGTCGGTGATCGGCGAATTCTTGATGTAATCCTGGACGAAGGCGTTGGCCAGCACCGATTGCTTGACCATATCCATCTGGCGCACGGTCTCTGGCGCTTTGTCGATGCCCTTTTTAACGGCTTCGGCGGCGACCAGCATCTGCATCGACAGGTTCTCGATGATCGCGGCGCGCAGTTCTGGGGTGTCCGGCTGGCCTTGCGCGGTGCGCTCTTTGACCATCAGGTCGACGGTGCTTTGCGGGATCGCGACGCCGTCCACGGTGGCGGCCACGGCGGTGGAGGCCGCGGCTGTGCTGTCGGTGGCAGGCGTTGCCGGCTTGGCTGTTTCTTTTGCATTGCAGGCGCTCAGGGCCAGAACGGAGGCCGCGCTAAGCAGCAGGATACGGGACTTCATCAACATCGTTTACTTTCCTTTTCAAGTTTGGTGGCGAATGCCGGTGCAGCAATGTGCGCAGCTTACCAGTTTCGCGCCGCGGTGTAAGCGGAACCTGCTGTCCCGACCGCCGACTTTATGCTAGTTGCCTTAAAAAAGGCTTATAATTCAGGGTTTTGACGATTTTTGCGGAGTATCAGATGCCGATTTACGCCTATCGATGCGATGAGTGCGGTTTTGCCAAGGATGTATTGCAGAAGATATCCGACCCGGTGTTGACGGTTTGCCTGTCATGCGCCAAGCCTGCTTTTAAGAAACAACTGACCGCGGCCGGTTTCCAGCTCAAGGGAACCGGCTGGTACGCGACCGACTTCCGAGGCGGCAAGGCGCCCGCGACCGGCACCGGCAGCGGCCCGGTCGATGGCGGCGCGGCGCCGGCGCCGGCGGCGGCGACGGCAAGCGAGGCCCCCGCCGCGGCCGCGCCCGCCAAGCCGGCCACCACGCCGACCGCCGGCTCCACCTGACAACGGCAGGTGCGGCGCAACCGCGCGCCGCATGCATGCCACGCTAACCGAGAGTTCGATGCGTAAATATTTCATTACCGGATTGCTGATTCTGGTGCCGCTCGCCATCACCTTGTGGGTGCTGCACCTGGTCATCGGCACGATGGACCAGTCGCTCCTGCTGGTGCCCGAAAAATGGCAGCCGCGCACCCTGATCGGCTACGACATCCCGGGCCTGGGCACGATCCTGACGGTGCTGATCATTTTCCTGACCGGCCTGCTGACCAACAACCTGGTCGGCAACTACGTGGTGCGCCTGTGGGAGCGCGTGCTGCACCGCATCCCCGTGGTCAGTTCGCTCTACGGCAGCGTCAAGCAGGTGTCCGACACCCTGTTCTCGTCGTCCGGCAACGCCTTCCGCAAGGCCGTGCTGCTGCCCTACCCGCACCAGGGGAGCTGGACCATCGGCTTCTTGACGGGCGTGCCCGGCGGCGACGTCAAAAACCACCTGGTGGGCGACTTTGTCAGCATCTACGTTCCGACCACGCCCAATCCGACCTCGGGTTTTTTCCTGATGATGGAGCGCAGCAAGGTCATCGAGCTCGACATGAGCGTCGACACCGCCCTCAAATACATCGTGTCGATGGGCGTCGTGGCCCCCGGCCAGTCGCCAGCCAAACAGTAAAACCGCGCTTGTCCACCGGCGCCACCGAATAACCAACCTAGACTGAAAACAATATGTCCTCAATGCGTACACACTACTGCGGCCTCACCACCGAAGAACTGCTTGGCCAAACCGTCAGCCTGTGCGGCTGGGTGCACCGCCGGCGCGACCATGGCAGCCTCATTTTCATCGACCTGCGCGACCGCGAGGGCCTGGTGCAGATCGTCTGCAACCCCGAGCAAGCCGAGATGTTCAAGATCGCCGAGGCCGTGCGCAACGAGTACTGCCTGCGCGTGACCGGCGTGGTCACCGGCCGCACCGCCGGCACCATCAACAACAACCTCAAGTCGGGCAAGGTCGAAGTCGTGTGCGCGACCATGGAGGTGCTCAACGCCTCGGTGCCGGTGCCGTTCCAGCTCGACGACGACAACCTGTCCGAGACCACCCGCCTGACCCACCGCGTGCTCGACCTGCGCCGCCCGCAGATGCAAAACAACCTGCGCCTGCGCTACAAGGTGACGATGGAGGTGCGCAAGTACCTCGACGAACTCGGCTTCATCGACATCGAAACCCCGATGCTGACCAAGTCGACGCCCGAGGGCGCGCGCGACTACCTGGTGCCGTCGCGCGTGAACGCGGGCAGCTTCTTCGCGCTGCCGCAGTCGCCGCAGCTGTTCAAGCAGCTGCTCATGGTCGCCAACTTCGACCGCTACTACCAGATCACCAAGTGCTTCCGCGACGAGGACCTGCGCGCCGACCGCCAGCCCGAATTCACCCAGATCGACTGCGAGACCTCGTTCCTGAGCGAGCAGGAGATCCGCGACCTGTTCGAGGCGATGATCCGCATCGTCTTCAAGAACACGCTCGACATCGACCTGCCCAACCCGTTCCCGGTCATGGACTTCGCCACCGCGATGGGCCTGTACGGCTCCGACAAGCCCGACATGCGCGTCAAGCTCGCGTTCACCGACCTCACGGCCGTCATGAAGGATGTCGAGTTCAAGATCTTCGCCGGCGCCGCCAACATGGAGGGCGGGCGCGTAGTCGGCCTGCGCGTGCCGCAGGGCGCGAGCATGCCGCGTTCGGAGATCGACGCCTACACCCAGTTCGTGGCGATCTACGGCGCCAAGGGCCTGGCCTACATCAAGGTCAACGAAAAGGCCAAGGGCCGCGAAGGCCTGCAGTCGCCGATCGTCAAGTCGCTGCATGACGCCGCGCTGGCCGCGATCCTCGAGCAGACCGGCGCCGAGGACGGCGACCTGATCTTCTTTGGCGCCGACAAGGCCAAGGTCGTCAATGACGCCATCGGCGCGCTGCGCGTCAAGATCGGCCATTCCGACCTGGGCAAAAAGAACGGCCTGTTCGACGACTCGTGGAAGCCGTTGTGGGTGGTCGACTTCCCGATGTTCGACTACGACGAGGAAAGCGACCGCTGGACCGCGACCCACCATCCGTTCACGGCGCCCAAGGACGGCCACGAGGACATGCTCGAGACCAACCCGGGCGCGTGCATCGCCAAGGCCTACGACATGGTGCTCAACGGCTGGGAGCTCGGCGGCGGTTCGATCCGCATCCACCGCGAAGACGTCCAGAGCAAGGTGTTCCGCGCGCTCAAGATCGACGCCGAGGAGGCGCAGCTCAAGTTCGGCTTCCTGCTCGACGCGCTGCAATACGGCGCGCCGCCGCATGGCGGCCTGGCCTTCGGCCTGGACCGCATCGTGACCATGATGACCGGCTCGGACTCGATCCGCGACGTGATCGCGTTCCCGAAGACCCAGCGCGCGCAATGCCTGCTGACCAACGCGCCATCCGAGGTCGACGAAAAGCAGCTGCGCGAATTGCACATCCGCCTGCGCAACGCCGAGCCGAAGGTCGTCTAAGCTTCGGCCTCAGCTCCGGCCTTGTCAGCCGGCCCGCGCCGCGTGTTCCCCGAACGCGCGGCGTGCGTCCCGGCAGCAACGTCCTCTTAAAACACCGCCTTGCATAAAATCCCCGAATCTGTCCTGGTTGTGATCCACACTCCCGCGCTGGAGGTGCTGCTCATCGAGCGTGCCGACCGCCCGGGGTTCTGGCAGTCGGTGACCGGCTCGCTCGACGCGCCCGACGAGGCGCTGATCGATACCGCCGCGCGCGAGCTGATGGAGGAAACCGGCATCGCCGCCGACGGCGCCGACATCGCGCTGCGCGACTGGCACCTGTCGAACATCTACGAGATTTATCCGGTCTGGCGCCACCGCTACGCACCGGGCGTGACGCACAACACCGAACACGTGTTCAGCGTCTGCGTGCCGCGCGACACCCCCATCGTCCTGAGCCCGCGCGAGCATCTGCGCCATCTCTGGCTGCCGTATCCCGAGGCGGCCGACCGCTGCTTTTCGGCGTCCAACGCCGAGGCGATCCTCCAGTTGCCGCGCCACGTCGGCTAGATATTCTTACCTCTTTGAATCGCCAAGCAAAAGTGTTAGCCTAAGGCAAAAACTTCCCCCGCACCTTATCGGCGGACCCGGCAGGTCAGGAGACGGACTATGAGAGACGCAGGGAGGCCCTCGCAAGCACGCGGCAAGCGTTACAGCCCGGGCGACAAAAAGCGGCCGTATCTGGTCGTGATACAGCGCTGCTGCCAGATCGCGGCCGCGATCGATCTTCTGTTCTTCGTCCTGTTCTACGCGGTCGGCTCGCCGCTGCTGGCGTGGATCAACATCGTCAGCATCGCCATGTACGCGGCGGCCTACATGGCCGCCACACGCGGGCGCCAGTCCGCGGCGGTCTGCCTGATCTGGGCCGAGGTGCTCGGGCACGCCGCGCTCGGCACCCTGATGGTCGGCTGGGACAGCGGGTTCCACTACTACCTGCTGATGTTCATTCCCGGGATCTTCGTCAGCACCAGGGGCGCGAAGGCGGTGCTGGTGGTGTTTGCGTTGTGGAGCTTCTATGTGGCGCTCAATGCCACGAGCTACTTCGTGGCGCCGATCGAGCCGCTGCAGCCGGTGGCCCTGGTCGTGCTGCGCTACTTTAATATCAGCGTCGTGTTCGCGATGTTTTCGTACCTGACCTGGTACTACTTCGGCGCCATCGTGGCGGCCCAGAAGCGCCTCTCGGCGCTGGCGATGACCGACCCGCTCACCGGCCTGTACAACCGGCGCTACATCATGGAGCTGGCCGGCTACGAGGCGGTGCAGCAAAAAAGGCTGCTCACCAACCTGGCCGTCCTCATCGTCGACATCGACTTCTTCAAGGCCGTCAACGACAGCCATGGGCACGAGGCCGGCGACAGCGTGATCGTCGCGGTGGGCGAGGTGCTCAAGTCCTCGATCCGGGAGCAGGACAGCGCGGCCCGCTGGAGCGGCGAGGAATTCCTGATCGTGCTGCCCGACACCAACCTGGACGCGGCCGCGATGGTGGCCGAGCGCATCCGCGCCAATGTCGCCGCACTCGCGATACCGCACGGCGCCGGCACGCTGGAGGCGACGGTGACGCTGGGGGTGGCGTCCTACCGCCTTGGCGAAACCATTGGCGCCACCATCGCCCGGGCCGACGCCGCGCTCTACAAGGGCAAAAACGGCGGACGCGACCGGGTCGAAACGGGCTAGGAGCCGATCTACACGGTGGCCAGGTCGACCACCACCACCGCCTCGTGGCGCTCCCAGCTTAGCAAGATCGCGAACGGGCGTGTGGGGCCGGCCGACTGCACCTGCGCCGCGCCCTTGATGGCGATCGGCACCGAGATGTCGAGCGCGCCGCCGAAGTGGCGCCGCGCGTTGCCCGAGATCGTGTTGGCGACCTCGCCCACGGCGTCGAGCAGGTTTTGCTCGCACACGTCGGGCTCGTGCATCTGCACCAGCAGCTCGCGCATCAGCCGGCGCGGCGCCGAGAAGTAGACGAAGCCGCGGAAATGCCCGGACAGGGTGATCAATCCGGTGTAGTCAAAATGGGGCAGCTCGGCCTGCGGCAGGTAGGACGAGCGGATCAGCGCCGGTTCGCGCGTCAGCTGCGCGAAATAATGCGAGACCGCGTCGATGAACACCTTCAGTTCGGTTTCGCTCAGATGGGACATGGTGGTTCCTTAGCGTTCGATTTCGAGCAGGGCGTCGGCCAGCTGGTCGTCGGTGAACGGCTTGTGCAAAAAGCCGCGCGCGCCCTTTTTTAGGGCCGAGATGGCGGTGCTCTTGTCGCCGAGCGCCGACACCACCAGGATGTTCAGCTGCGGCTGCTCGGCCATCAGCGCCTCGATGCAGGCGATGCCGTCCATCTCGGGCATGGTCAGGTCCATCGTGACCACCTGCGGCGGATTGCGCCTGGCCAGCTCGAGCGCCTCGAGCCCGTTCCTGGCCAGCCCGACGACACTGATGTTTTGCAGGCGCGGATGCAGCGCGATGCGCGCGATGCGCGCGATGCGCGAACGGATGATGTTCGAATCGTCGACGATCAGTAGCTTCATGCGGCCCCCTCGAGCGCGAAGTGGATGCTAAATTGGGTGAACACCTTGCTGCGCGTGGAAATGCGCAGGCGCGCCCCGAGCTGCTCGATGCGGTGCTTGACGACGTCCATGCCGACCCCGTGCCCGGCGTCGCGGCCGACCTCTTTCGCGGTCGAAAAACCCGGTTCGAAAATCTTCATCACGATCCGGCGCTCGTCGAGCTGGTCGAGCTGCTCGCCGGTGTAGCGGCCCGAGCGCAACAGTTGCTCGCGGATCGCCTGCGGCGCCAGGCCGCGCCCGTCGTCGCGCAGCAGCAGTTCGCACTCGCCGTCGCCGGTCGGCTTGAGGGCCACCGTCGCGCGCCCGGCGGCCGGCTTGGACTGGTCCGCGCGCTCGGCGGCCGACTCGATGCCGTGGGCGACGGCGTTGCGCAGCAACTGGATCGTGATGTCCTTGAGTTCGGCGCGCATCTTCTCGGGCAGCGCCGTCAGCAGCGCCAGGTCGCTCTCGAGGTGCACCTGCTTGCCGTGGTCGTTCGCCACGCGCTGCGCCAGCCTGCTCAGGTTTTGGGCGAAGGCGTCGCCGTCGGCGGCCGGGGCGAAGGCGTCGTGGTAGGCGGCCAGGCGCGCGGTGAGGTCGCGCACCATGGCCACGCGCTGCAGGAACTCCTCGAGCGGGAAGGGCAGCGCCAGCAGGTCGTCGCCCGAGACCGCGCCTTTTTCGCGCAGGCTTGAGAGCAGGGTCTCGAACTGCTGGGCGAGCGTCTCGAACATCTCGAGGCCGAGCGTGGCCGCCTCGCCCTTGAGGGTGTGGATCTTGCGGAAGATCGTGGTGACGGTGCGCCGGTAGTCGAGCGCGCCGCCGGCCGAGCGCAGCAGGTCGTTGACCTCGAGCAGCGTCAGCTCGGCCGTCTTGAGGAACAGGTTGAGCGTGGTCGGATCAATTTTGAGCAGGTCGAGCATGACTTCCATCTCGGCCTTGGCCTTGACCTTGGCCTCGGCCAGCGCGCGCTCGAGTTCGACCTGCAGCGTCACGTCGAAGACGGTCACGAGCAGATGCGAGATCTTGCCGTCGACCTTGACGCGGTTGAACTGCAGGGTCAGGAAGCGGCGCGCGGCGTTTCTGTCGCCGGCCGCGTCGCCGGCCGCGCCGCTGACCTCGATGAAGGTGAGCGGATTGAGGTCGCCGATCAGGGCCTCCTTGAATGCCGAAGCTGTGGCGGGGATGCGCGAGGCGCGGCGCGGCGCCCTGCTTTTGGTTCGTATTTTGTTGCGACGCACCAAGATTCGGCATGCACGGCTAGGCCAGCGGCGCATGCATCGCGCTACTTGGGTATGGATCATGCCCAAGCGGGTCAACGCCCCCTAGCTTGCGAGGATGGGCACATCAAATATGTTGTATATTGTCGGGTAATGCAACATATATGTTGCATTCTTATCTCATCGACGAGATGAGCAGCCCAACACATGGGGTACCTAAAATGTTGTCTTATCCAATCACGCTTACACCAGATTCGAATGGAACTTTCCTGGTCGGTTTCCCCGACTTCCCGGAAGCGAACTCTGTTGGTGACGACGAACAAGAGGCATTGATCAACGCAGTAGATGCCCTCGAAACCGCGTTGGAAATCTATTTCGATGAGCGTCGCCCGATTCCCGCGCCGTCCAAGCCCATGCCCGGCCAGCATGTCGTTTCGCTTCCCGCGCTCGAGACGGCGAAGGTTCTGCTGTGGAACGAAATGTCTGCACGCCAGGTTAGAAAGGCTGACCTGGCGCGCATGCTTAACGTCCATATGCCTCAGATCGATCGTCTTTTTGACCTGAAGCACTCGTCAAAAATAGAGTTCGTCGAGCAAGCGGCGAAAGCACTGGGCAAATCGCTCGTGGTCTCACTTGTTTGACGTAATGCGAGCACGGACAGCACATGTTTCACGGCCCTCCAACAGAGAGCTGTCTAGTTTCACAAGGCGACAAAAAGCCACTGGCACGCTTTTCTCGAATCAGTGGCTTGACACCTTAACTTCAAACCGGTCACTTCTTCAGAAGCAGTGCTCCCGCCCCGGAAAGCTGCCGTCCCGCACCGCGCCGACATAGGCGCCGATCGCCGCGTCGATGGTGGTCTGGCCGTCCATGAAGTTCTTCACGAAGCGCGCCTTGCGGCCCGGGAACACACCGAGCAGGTCGTGCATCACCAGCACCTGGCCCGAGCAATCGGGACCGGCGCCGATGCCGATGGTCGGTATCGCGAGCAGTTCCGTCACCTCCTTGCCCAGCGTCGCCGGAATCGCCTCGAGCACCAGCATCGAGGCGCCCGCAGCCTGCAGCAGCCTGGCGTCGGCCTTGAGCTGGTCGGCGCTCTCGATGGTCTTGCCCTGCACCTTGTAGCCGCCCAGCTGGTGCACCGACTGCGGCGTCAGGCCGAGGTGGGCGCACACGGGGACCGCGCGCTCGGTCAAAAAACGCACGGTGTCGGCCAGCCAAGCGCCGCCCTCGAGCTTGACCATGTGGGCGCCGGCCTGGATCAGCTGCACCGCGTTGTTGAAGGCCGCCTCGGGCGTGCCGTAGGCGCCGAAGGGCATGTCGGCGAGCACCATCGCGCTCTTGTTGCCGCGCGCCACGGCGGCCGTGTGGTAGGCCACCTCGGCCACCGTGACCGGCAGCGTCGACTGGTGGCCGTTGCAGACCATGCCGAGCGAGTCGCCGATCAGCAGTACTTCGACGCCGTTGCGGTCCATCAGCGCCGCGAAGCTCGCGTCGTAGCAGGTCAGCATGCTGATGCGCGCGCCGTTCGCCTTCATCGCGTTGAGCGACGGGATCGTGACTGCCTTAGGGGCCACCGGTTTTGCCGGTGCCGCTGCTGGCGTGTCGGCGCCGGCCATCTCTTGTCCCTGGATATATCCGCTCATGATCGTCCTTTGATTGTCAAAATTGGGGTACCAACGGCGCTAGTGTAATGCGAAGGGGGATATTGTGCCGGACGCGGCTGTAGAGGCTGGAATCTAAACGCCGGGGCGGCGCGGGCGGACCGGCGACCCAAGGTCTGGGTCGTCCGGCACCGCCCATTTTTTTGTCAGTCGCCCCGCGCAAGGGCGGCGGTGGCGTCAAGTGGCCTGATCCATTTATTGCGGAAGTTCACGGCATCGCCATGGTCCTGCTGCTTGATCGCCGCCGCGCCGTGCGCGCGGCAGCTCTCGCCGGGCATGCCGCGCGGGGGCTGCGGCGCCCAACGCTCGGTCGCCTCGGGCCCCGCCAGGCTGGCGCAAGGGAACGTCAAACTCGTTATGAACGCGGCGATGATGGCCGGCGAGGAGATTGACTGGAACATCATTTGTTTGCTCGGTTACTCAGTGGATATAGAGCCCGCCCAGGCGGTGTCAGCTGCGGAAGATGAAGTACACGGCGCCGACCAGGCACAGGGCGGCCCATACGTAGTCGAGCTTGAACGGCTGGCCCATGTAGAGCATGGCGAACGGGACGAACACGCTCAAGGTGATCGCCTCCTGCATGATCTTGAGTTGCGCCAGGCTGTACTGGGTGTGGCCGATGCGGTTGGCCGGCACCTGCAGCATGTATTCGAACAGGGCGATGCCCCAGCTGACCAGCGCCGCGTACCACCAGGCCCGGTGCGACATGTTCTTGAGGTGCCCGTACCACGCGATCGTCATAAACACGTTCGACAGCACCAGCAGGCCGACGGTTTGGACGATGACGGGGATCTGCATTTAATCGAGCCGGGTGATGTCCTGCGCGGCCACCGCGCCCGCCAGCGCCAGCGCCGGGCCCAGCCCGGGAATCTCGACTGCGGGCGCGATCTCGAGCAGCGGCAGCAGCACGAAGGCGCGCTGGTGCATGCGCGGGTGCGGCACCTGCAGCGCGGCGGTGTCGATCACCTCGTCGCCGTACAGCAAAATGTCGAGGTCGAGCGTGCGCGGCGCGTTGCGGTAGGGCCGTTCGCGCCCGTGCGCCAGTTCGATGCCGTGCAGCGCCGCCAGCAGCGCCGCCGCGCCCAGTCCGGTCTCGATGCAGGCCACGGCGTTGACGTAGTCGTCGCCCGAGGAGTCGATCGGCGCGCTGCGGTAGTGCTTGGAGTGGCGCAGCAGGCGCCCGCCCGGCAGCGCGGCCAGGCGCGCGAGCGCGTCGTCGACGTTGGCGCGGGCGTCGCCCAGGTTGGCGCCGATGCCGATGTAGGCGGTAGTGGGGCGGACGGTCATGATCGAAAGACTCTCAGCCTCTCACTCCTCGATGGTGCTGCCGCTCGTCTCGCTTTGCTTGTTGCGCGGCGAGCGCCGCGGCGCGCGTTTGCGCTTGGGGCCGGGCGCCGCGTGCGCGGTCTCGACCAGGTGCTCGCGCTCGCTGATGTCGCCCTCGTAGAACGCGGTCCACCATTCGCCCAGCTCCATCTCGATCTCGCCCGACTGGCAGCGTAGCAACAGGAAGTCGTAGCCGGCGCGGAAGCGCGGATGCTCGAGCAGCTTGTACGGGGTCTTGCCGTTGCGGCGCTCGAAGCGCGGCTGCATCGACCAGATGTCGCGCATGTCCGAGCCGATCTTGCGCTGCAGCGCCAGCTTCTCGGTTTGCGAGTCGAGCACGTCGTCGGCGGCCAGGTGCAGCGCCGGGATCGGCGCCTCGCCGGCGGCGCGGTAGGCGGTCCACTTCTCGACCACCTGGTGCCACAGCAGCGAGGCGAACAAAAAGCCCGGCGAGACGCCCTTGCCGGCCTTGATCCGGTCGTCGGTCGACTCGAGCGCGAGGGTGACGAACTTCATGCCGATCGGCTGCTCGAGCACCACGTCGAGCAGCGGCAGCAGGCCGTGGTGCAGGCCCTCCTTGCGCAACTGCTGCAGGCAGGCCAGCGCGTGCCCGCTCATGAGCAGCTTGAGCATCTCGTCGAACACGCGCGGGGCCGGCACGTTGTTGATCAATGGCGCCATCACGTGGATCGGCTCGCGCGTGCCCGGCTCGATCGTGAACTGCAGCTTGGCCGCGAAGCGCACCACGCGCAGCAGGCGCACCGGGTCTTCGCGGTAGCGCGCCTCGGGCTGGCCGATGATGCGCAAGGTCTTGTCGCGGATGTCGGCGATGCCGCCATGGTAGTCGAGCACCTGCTGTGTGGCCGGGTCGTAGTACATCGCGTTGATGGTGAAGTCGCGCCGCATCGCGTCCTCGTGCTGCGGGCCAAAGGTGTTGTCGCGCAGGACGCGCCCGTGTTCATCCTTGGGCGCGTTGATCTCGCCGGCGCCGCGGAAGGTGGTCACCTCGAGCAGGTCCTGGCCGAACATCACGTGCACGATCTGGAAGCGCTTGCCGATGATGAAGGCGCGCCGGAACAAGCGCTTGACCTGTTCCGGCGTGGCGTTGGTGGCGATGTCGAAGTCCTTCGGCTTGACCCCGAGCAGCAGGTCGCGCACGGCGCCGCCGACCACGAAGGCCTGGAAGCCGGCCTCCTGCAGGCTGGAGGTGACCCGGATCGCGTTCGAGGACAGCAGCTTGGGGTCGATGCCGTGGTCGGCCTGTCCCAGGATGACCGGTTGGGTCAGGTCGCGCGCGGTTGGCTTGTCTTTGACGCCGAGGATCTTGCGGATGAATTTTTTGATCATTTAAATAGATGGAGTGAAGGCCAGCCAAGGCGCGTCGCATGCGTTGCCAGCGCAGCGTTGGGGTTGGTCGCGACGGGGTGTGTGACGACGGACAGGAGGGGGATGTCGTTTTGCGAATCGCTGTAGAAGTAGCTGCGCCCGAATGCGCCGAGCGGCGTGCCGATCTGCTCCAGCCATGCGTGGAGGTGGGTGACCTTGCCCTCGCCCGAGGTCGGGACGCCGAGCAGTTTGCCGGTGATGTGGCCGCGCTCGTCGACTTCGGGCTTGGCCGCGATCAGGTGTCCGACCCCGAAGGCGGCGGCGATCGGCGCCGTCACGAAGTGGTTGGTCGCGGTGATGATGGCGACCAGGTCGCCGGCCTCGACGTGCCGCCGCAGCAGGGCCCGGGCCGGCGGCAGCATCACCGGGTCGACCACTTCGCGCATGAATTGCGCGTGCATGGCGTCGAGCTCGTGGCGGGGAAAGCGCGCCAGCGTGCCGAGCGCGAAGGCGAGGTATTCGGCCGGGTCGAGCGCGCCGGCCTGGTACTGTTCGAAGAACAGGTCGTTGGCGTTTTTAAACTGCACCGGGTCGACCGCGCCGATGCGCACCAAAAATTGGCCCCATTCGTAGTCGGAGTCGATCGGGATCAGGGTGTGGTCAAGGTCGAACAGGGCCAGATTCTTCATTCTTTTGGTTCCGCCTGCTGGTTCGCTTGTAACAGCAGGTCACGTAGCAGCGGCAGGGTGACGGGCCGCTGGGTTTCGAGGGAGTATTGGTCGAGCGCGTCGAGCATGGTCGAGAGCGAGCGCATGTCGCGCCGGAAATGTGACAGCAGGTAGGGTAACACGCTCGCCGACAGCGTCAAACCCCGGGCTTCGGCCGCGTGGGTCAGGGCGGCGATCTTCTCGTCGTCGGACAGGCCGTGGATCTGGTAGATCAGGCCCCAGCCCATGCGCGTGCGCAGGTCCTCGCGCACCGGCAGCACGGCCGGCGGCACCGGGCCGGTCGAGACCATGAACGCGCCGTGCTCGCGGATCTGGTTGAACAGGGCGAAGGCGTCGATCTGGCGCGCCGGGTCGAGCCCGCCGCAGTCGTCGAGCAGGTACAGGCTGACCCCGGGGGTGTAGACGAAGTCGCCCTCGGGCGCGCCGGCGCCGATGTAGCGCGAGCCGGGGGTGGCCGCGAGCGCGCGCAGCAGATGGGTCTTGCCGGCGGCACTCTCGCCCCACAGGTAGGCGAAATGCTCGCGCGAGGCGCGTTCGGCGAACTGGTGCATCAGATGCGCCAGCTCGGCGTTCTGCCCCACCTCGAACGTATCGAGGCTGTGCGCCTGCTCGGCGCCTAAATCGAGCACCAGCTGCTTCATCGCTTGCTCATCGCTTGTTCATCGCTTGCTCATCGCTTGTTCAACGCTTGTCCGCTTGTTCATCGCTTACTCATCGCTTGTTCATCTCTCGCTCATCCCTTGCTCGTTCCGCCGCGCGGCCGGGGCCGTGAATCAGGCATTATAGAAGCTGCTGCGCAGATAGTGGTGGCGCAAGTGTCCCGCGCCCACCATCAGGATCGCCGACAGCGGCAGCGCGAGCAGCACCCCGACGAAGCCGAACAGCTGGCCGAAGGCCATCAGCGCGAAGATCACCGCCAGCGGATTGAGGCCGATGCGCTCGCCCACCAGCCGCGGCGTGAGCACGAAACTCTCGAACACCTGGCCGACCGCGTAGATGAGCGCCACCGACACCACCCCGCTCCAGTCGGAGAACTGCAGCACCGCCGCGATCAGCGCCAGCGCCAGGCCCAGCCCGAAGCCGAGGTAGGGGATGAACACCAGCACCCCCGTGAGGATGCCCACCGGGAGCGCGACCTTGATGCCGGCGATGCCCAGCGCGGCCGAGTAGTACACGGCCAGCACCAGCATCACGAGCAGCTGCCCGCGCAGGTACTGCGCCAGCAGCACGTTGACCTCCTGCGCCATGCCGGTGGTTTGCACCGACCAGCGGCGCGGCACCACGCGCCCGATCTTGCGCACCATCGGATGCCAGTCGAGCAGCAGGTAGTACAGCACCACCGGGATCAGCACCAGCGTGGCGAGCCAGCCGAGCAGGGCGCCGCCGCCGATGCGGGCCGACGCCAGCACGGCGTCCCAGATGGCCTCGCCGCTGGTGGCCATGTGCTGGGTCAGCAGCTCGCGGATGCCGGCCACGTCGAGCCGCACGTGCACGCCGAGCGCGGCCAGGCGCGGCGTGACCACCTCGTCGAGCTTGACCAGGAACGCGGGCAGCTGCGCCTGCAGCAGCGGGATTTGCGTGAGCAGCACCGGGATCACGATCAGCACCAGTGCCGTGAGCGCGGCGATGAACGCGACCATGACCACGCTGACGGCGACCGGGCGCGGGACGTCGAAGCGGCCGACGCGGCGCTGGTCGAGCTGGTCGACCGCGCCATTGAGCGCGTAGGCCAGGATGGCGGCGGCGATGAAGGGCGTGAGCACCGGTCCGAGCGCGTACAGCAGCAGCGCCAACGCCAGCCCGAGAGTGATCCAAAACGCTGTCTGCTTCTGCTCGGACGTGAGGGAAAATGGCATGGATCTGTCGTCGGTGGGTTAATTGTGCGGGTTAACCAAGCTGGGGGCGGGGCATTTTGATAAAATAGAGGATTGACCAGTTTGAGGCGCGCGCGCGTTGAATTGGCCCTCCGCCTATTTTACCGCCTCCGCTGCCAAATACACCATGAGCCAAGATACTAATGTTTCCCTTTCCTACCGCGATGCCGGGGTCGATATCGATGCGGGCGACGCCCTGGTCGAGGCGATCAAGCCGTTCGCCAAGCGCACCATGCGCGAAGGCGTCATGGGCGGCCTGGGCGGCTTTGGCGCCATGTTCGAGATCGGCAAAAAGTACAAGGAGCCGGTGCTGGTGTCGGGCACCGACGGCGTCGGCACCAAGCTGCGGCTCGCGTTCGAGCTGAACCGGCACGACACGGTCGGCATCGACCTCGTCGCCATGAGCGTCAACGACATCCTGGTGCAGGGCGCCGAGCCGTTGTTCTTCCTCGACTACTTCGCCTGCGGCAAGCTCGACGTGGCGATCGCGACCTCGGTCATCAAGGGCATCGCGCAGGGCTGCGAGCAGGCCGGCTGCGCCCTGATCGGCGGCGAGACCGCCGAAATGCCGAGCATGTACCCGGCCGGCGAATACGACCTGGCCGGCTTCGCCGTCGGCGCGGTCGAAAAATCCCAGATCATCGACGGCACCAAGATCTGCCCGGGCGACGTGGTGCTGGGGCTGGCCTCGTCGGGCGTGCACTCGAACGGCTATTCACTGGTGCGCAAGATCATCGAGGTGGCCAAGCCCGACCTCGACGGCGACTTCCATGGCCGCAAGCTGGCCGACGTGCTCATGGAGCCGACCCGCATCTACGTCAAGCCGCTGCTGGCGCTGATGGCCTCGATGGAAGTCAAGGGCATGGTCCACATCACCGGCGGCGGCTTGGTCGAAAACGTGCCGCGCGTGCTGCAACCGGGCCTGGTCGCCGAACTCGACTCCAAGGCCTGGACCATGCCGCCGCTGTTCCAGTGGCTGCAACAGCACGGCAACGTGGCCGAGGCCGAGATGCACCGTGTCTTCAACTGCGGCATCGGCATGATCGTGATCGTCTCGCAAGAGAACGCCGACGCCGCCTTCGCCTATTTGCAGGCGGCCGGCGAGACGGTCTCGCGCATCGGCGCCATTCGCGCGCAGGTGGGCGACGAGCACCAGACCATCGTCGTTTAAGCGCATACCTGCCAGCGGCTTAGTGCTGCTTAAGCAAGGCAAAATCGGCACACGACGACATCGTCCTCGGGCTCGGCGCCCCCCTTGGCGGGGACCCATAGAACGTTCGCACATAGCAACCGTTCTATGGGGGCGCGGCTCGCCGCGCCGCATCCGCGGGGACGATGTTGTTTTTGGTTGGCTGGGTTCTAGCGATACGAATCCCAGCGTTGTTTTATCGCGCCTGCGACACGAGGTCGCAATAGGGCTTGGCCACCTGCGGGTGCCCGAAGATCCCATTGTGCGTGGCGTCGACCTGCAGCCATTGTTTGTGCGGCCCCGGCAGGGCGTCGAACACCTTGCGGCCCAAGACCGGCGGGGTGGCCTTGTCGCGCGTCCCGGCCAGCACCAGCGCCGGCCCGCGGTAGCGCGCCGCGACGGCCGCGTTGTCGACCGCGCGCAGCGGCTCGCCCACCTCGAGCTTGACGAACGGCCGCGCATACCAGGGCACGTTGGCGTCGACCCAGTCGGGCACGTTGGTGGCGGTCGCCTCGAGCACCAGCGCGCGCACCGACGCTCGCTCGCGCGCCACGTGGCCGGCCACGAAGCTGCCCAGCGACTGGCCGTGCACCACCACCGCGCCCGGATGCTGCGCGTTCACATGGTCGAACACCCGCAGCGCGTCGGCCAGCAGCCTGGCCAGCGTGGGCGTCCCGCCGCTGCGGCCGTAGCCGCGGTAGTCGAACACGACCACATTGCTGCCGCAGGCGGCCAGCAGCGGCAGCACCCCGGCGCCGTGCGCGTCGAGGTGGAACATATTGCCGCCAAAGTAGAGCACGGCCGCCGAAGCTCCCGGCTGGCGCACGGTCAGACCACGCAACTGGGCGCCGTCGGCCGCCGCCACGGTCTCGTCGCGCACCGTGGCCGCCGGGAACATGGCCGCCACGTCGAGCCGCTGCCGGGGCGCCGCGCCGGGCTTGTCGGGCTTCAAAAAATTCGCTTCGCCGATCTGCATGGTGCCGCAGCCGGCGAGCAGGACGGCCGCGAGCGTGGCGGCGGCGAGAATGGGGGCGGCAAGAATGGGGGTGGGGCGCATGCGGGGCTCCTTGGTGGCTGATACCATGAGTGAATAACAATCATTAATTATTGTTTTGCGAGGAAAAATTATCGTAAACAGTAATAATACAATCATGAATATGCAATGCCGCGTGATCCGGATCCTGCTTGCGGTCTGTGTTTTCCTGCAAGTCGCGTTTTTTGTGCTGGCCTGGAGCAGCCTGCTGCCCGCGCACGCCTTCATGCAGATGAGCGCCGACGGCATCAGCGTCGAGGCCATGCGCGCGCTGCCCATGGGGCAACGGCTGGCCGGCGCGGCGCTGGCGCTGCCGGTGCTCGGCGCGCTGTCCTACGGCATGTGGCGGCTCGAGCGCATGCTCGCCAACGTCGGGCGCCGCGCCGTCTTCGACCTGGCCAACATCGAGCACCTGCGCGCGTTCGCCGGCGCGACCCTGCTCGCCACGCTGTGGTCGATCGCCGCGGTGCCGCTGCGCGCGCTGGCGTTCCGCCACGGCTTCGGCGATCCGGCGCCGGGCATGTCGATCAGCGTCAGCGCCGAGGTGGTGCTGCTCAT
The DNA here is from genome assembly GCF_003011895.2 of Massilia glaciei. Taxonomy (GTDB): domain Bacteria; phylum Pseudomonadota; class Gammaproteobacteria; order Burkholderiales; family Burkholderiaceae_D; genus Telluria_A; species Telluria_A glaciei. The sequence goes on from NZ_PXWF02000072.1 coordinate 45,391, forward strand.
ATTCGTGTGCGCGCTGTTCTACCTGGTGACCGGCATGATGCACGAGGGGCGCCGGCTGGCCGAAGAAAACGCGGGCTTCGTCTGATGGCCATCGTGATTCACCTCGACCTGATGCTGGCGCGGCGCAAGGTCAAGTCGAAGGACCTGGCCGCGCACGTCGGCATCACCGAGCAGAACCTGTCGCTGCTCAAGTCGGGCAAGGTCAAGGGGCTGCGTTTTTCGACGCTCGAAAGAATCTGCGACTACCTCGCCTGCCAGCCCGGCGACCTGCTCGAATGGGTGCCCGGCGCCGAAGACGGCGATGCGGCGGCCGATGCCGCGGCCGAGGGTGGCGCTTTCTGATGGCGCCGTCGACATGCTGTTGTAAAAGGACGTGCACCGGGATTGAGGGCGCCCGCGCGCTCAATGCTTGGTGGTGGCGCCCTTTTTGGTCGGCGACTTGACGCTCACGCCACTCTCATTGATCGCCCGCTCGGCCGCCGGGCTGGCATCGGGCGCAGCCCCCACCCGCAGCACGCCGGCAATCTCGGCGCCCCCTGGCGGCACCTTCACGAATAGCTGGGCAGTGTGCGCATTGCCCGCAAAGCGCGCGGATTGGCGCGCCGTTGGAGCCATGCCCCGGGCGCCGCTTGTTTGATTGGCGCGGACCATGTAGTCAAGTTGCAGGTCTGCATCGCGCCCACCCGCCGTTCGCCTGGCGGCGCCGACGAACGCGAGCTGGTATTCGCCGCTTTCCGCGAACTTGATGCTGAATTTCCCACTTGCATCCGTGGTCGCCAACACCAGCATCTGCCCTCCCGGGTTCTTGCCGCCCTTGACAATGATTCCGCCAATCGGTGAGCCGGGCGCGGCCGCGGCGGACAGGGAGGCGAGCGCCAGGGTCAGGACGGAGATTATGTTCACGCTAAAGAGCTTCATGTGGTCACCTTGGGTTGAAAAGCGGTCGATGGCATCGGGTGTAATATTTGCATTTAAGCATGATTTCCGCCATTGTGGCCAGCGTTTCATCGAACCCGATACGGTTCGGAGCGGCGGCCGAACAAGGTGGGAAGTGCGCGGCGCCGCGTGCGCGGGACGGGATTGCCGCTTGCCGCGCGCCCCATACGAATACGCATAGCTGGCGCCCGCGCCATTCAATTTTGAATTGCCCCGCCTTGTAGCGCGCGGGACAAGGGAACGTAAGGGATCGTCGGCCGCAAAAAATGCCGGTGACGTTCTTTGAACCCGAAGTCCGGCAGGGCCGCTAGTTTTTTTTGAGGATTTTCGGCACCGGCGCGGTGCGCAGGCGGAACGCGTCGGGCATGCCCGAGCCGAGCAGCGGGCGCAGGTACAGGCGGAAGGCGTCGGTGACGTCGGTGCCGCTGGCGCTGATGAACTCGTCCTCCATCACGCGCGTCTTGCCGGCCACGGCCTCGAGCGGCAGCAGCTCGTAGTCGACCGAATAGTAGCCGGTGCGCTTGATCGCGACCGAACCGTCGCGGTCGCCCCACATGGCGAACTGCACCGCCTTCTCGCCGACCTCGCGCGCCTCGCGCTGGTCGACGTCGGAGACGCAGCCGATGAACGAGCGCTGCAGATAGCCGAAGGTGTCGCCGCGCACCCGCTTGATGCCGAGCTTGGCCTTGATCTCGTCGCACAGCAGGTCGGCCAGCGCGCCGGTGCCCGACAACTGCACGTTGCCATGGTCGTCGCGCTCGACCTCCCTGGCCAGCAGGCTGGCGATCGGCTCGCCCGAGGCGTCGTGGATGCCCTCGGAGACGGCGATCACGCAGCGCCCGTGGCGCGCGTAGGTGGCCTTGACGTCGGCCAGGAATTGCTCGAGCACGAAGGTGCGCTCGGGCAGGTAGATCAGGTGCGGGCCGTCGTCGGGGAACTTTTTGCCGAGCGCGGAGGCGGCCGTGAGGAAGCCCGCGTGCCGGCCCATGACCACGCCCACGTACACGCCCGGCAGCGCCGCGTTGTCGAGGTTGGCGCCGGCGAAGGCCTGCGCCACGAAACGCGCGGCCGACGGGAAGCCCGGCGTGTGGTCGTTGCCGACGAGGTCGTTGTCGATGGTCTTGGGGATGTGGATGCAGCGCAGCGGGTAGCCGGCCTTGGCCGCCTCGAGGCTGACGATGCGCACCGTGTCGGACGAGTCGTTGCCGCCGATGTAGAAGAAATGCTCGATCTCGTGCGCGCGCAGCACCTTGAAGATCTCCTGGCAGTAGGCGATGTCGGGCTTGTCGCGGGTCGAGCCGAGCGCCGACGAGGGTGTCGAGGCGACCAGTTCGAGGTTGTGGCTGGTCTCCTGGGTCAGGTCGACGAAGTTCTCGTCGACGATCCCGCGCACCCCGTGCAGCGCGCCGTAGACGCGCGTGACGTGGTTGAAGCGGCGCGCCTCGAGCGCGACCCCGACCATCGACTGGTTGATGACGGCGGTGGGGCCGCCTCCCTGTGCGACCAGAATTTTTCCTGACGACATGCGCATCTCCTTGAATGTGTGGACGACCCGCCCCAAGGATAGCGCGAAACGGCGCGCCGGCCACGGCGCGCCGCCGATATTTCGCGCAACGGCCGGGCGCGCGCCTGGGCCGTCCGCGGCGCCGGCGCGCCCATGGCTGTTCGCACGCCGGCGCCGCGCGCGCTTGCATGGCTACTCGGGCGCGCGGATGTGGTCGACCATGCCGCCGCTGCGCGCGGTCGGCGGCGCCGTCAGTAGGCTCGCCAGCACCAGCGCCGCCAGCCCGGCCGGCACCCCGAACACGCCGGCCGAAATCGGCGCGATGCCGAACCACTGGGCCTGCGCGCCGCCGCCCAGGATCGGATTGGTGGCCACCATGTAGTACAGGCACACGGCGAAGCCGCCCAGCATGCCGGCGACCGCCCCGGCGTGGTTGGCGCGCTTCCAGAACACGCCCAGCACCAGCGCCGGGAACAGGGTCGAGGCGGCCAGCGAGAACGCCGCGCCCACCAGCGACAGGATGTCGGCCGGCTTTTGCGAGGCCACGTAGGCGGCCACGAAGGCCACCCCGAGCAGCAGCAGCTTGGAGATCGTGACCCGCTTCTGGGTCGAGGCGGCCGGGTCGACCATCTTGTAGTAGACGTCGTGCGAGAGCGCGTTGGAGATCGCCAGCAGCAGGCCGTCGGCGGTCGACAGCGCCGCCGCCAGCCCGCCGGCCGCGACCAGTCCCGAAATCACATACGGCAGGCCGCCGATTTCGGGCGTGGCCAGCACCAGCACGTCGCCGTCGATGGCGATCTCGGCCAGCTGCACGATGCCGTCGCCGTTGATGTCGGCGATCCCGATCAGGGGATTGAGCTTGTCGACGTTGGCCCAGTAGGCGATCCAGTTGGGCAGCTGCGCGTAGTCGCTGCCGACCAGGTGCGAGTAGATGTCGTACTTGACCAGCACCGCCAGCGCCGGGATCGTCAGGTAGACCAGCAGCACGAAGAACAGGGTCCAGAACACCGACACGCGCGTCTCGTGCACCGAGGCCGTGGTGTACGAGCGCATCAGGATGTGCGGCAGGGCGGCGGTGCCGAGCATGAGGCAGAACACCAGCGCCAGAAAATTGTTGCGGCGCTGGTCGGACCGGGCCCGGTCGGCGCCCGGGAACGGGGTCGCCTGCGGTTCGGGCGCCTGCGCCCGTTTCAGGCTGGCCCCGCGCGCGTCGGCCCACTGCGCGGCGGCGTCGCCGGGGGTGCGCGGCCAGGAGATCAAGGCCCGCTCGGCGGCGCGGATCTCCGACAGCGAAGCCTCGCGCAGGCGCAACGTGTCGAGCCGGCGCTGGGCCGCGTCGCGCCCGGCCTCCCACGACTGCGGCAGCGCGGCCAGGCGCGCCGCGTCGGCCTCGGCGCGCGCCCTGAATATGGCTCGCACCTGCAGCTCCTTCGGGTCGCGCAGCAGCTCGGCCTCGCGCTGCGCCAGCTTGGGCAGCACCGCGCCGTAGGCCACCTGCGGCAGCGGATTGTCGGCGTGCTTGTGCGACAGCCACATGGTCGGTATCAAAAACGCGACCAGGATGATGATGTACTGCGCCACCTGGGTCCAGGTGATGCCGCGCATGCCGCCCAGAAACGAGCACACCAAAATGCTGGCCAGCCCGAGGAAGATCCCGACCGAGAAGTCGACCCCGGTGAAGCGCGAGGCGATCAGGCCGACCGCGTAGATCTGCGCCACCACGTAGGTGAACGAGACGATGATGGTGGCGCCGACGGCGATCGCGCGCACCGGCGCGCCGCGCCCGCCGGCGCCGCCGCCGTAGCGCTCGGCCAGGAAGTCGGGGATCGTGTACTGGCCGAACTTGCGCAGGTAGGGCGCGATCAGCAGCGCCGCCAGGCAGTAACCGCCGGTCCAGCCCAGAATGTAGGCCAGGCCGTCGAAGCCGTGCAGGTACAGGCCGCCGGCCAGGCTGATGAAACTGGCCGCCGAGATCCAGTCGGCCGCCGTCGCCATGCCGTTGAACAGGGCCGGCACGCGCCGCCCCGCCACGTAGTATTCGCTCACGTTCGAGGTGCGGCTGATGACGCCGATGGTCGCGTACAGCGTGATGGTGGCGAACATGAACAGGTAGCCGATCCAGATGCGCGGCATGCCCTCGGACTCGAGCAGCGCGAGCGCGCACAGGAACAGACCGAAGCAGGCCGTGAACCACAGGTAGTAGCGGCTCAGTTTGCGGAAGTAGCTGGCCGGGGCGCTCATGGGCGCGCCGCTTCCAGCGCGCCGGCGCGGCGCCGGTAGCGCAGGTCGATGCGGCGCATCGCCAGCGCGTAGCCGGCCACTATCGCCAGGAACGCCAGCGCCGAGCCCTGCGCCGCCAGGTAGAACGAGAGCGGCCAGCCGAACAGCGAGACCGAAGCCAGTTCGCGCGCGAAGAACACGGTGCAAAAGCCGGCGCCGAACCAGAGCGCCAGCAGCAGCGCGGTCAGCCGCCGGGTCTGGCGCCAGTGCCCGGCGCGCGCCGCGAGCAGGGCGGCCTGGCGCGCCTGGCGTGGCGCCGGCGCGCAGGCGGCGGCGGGTTGGGACGGGTCGGGCGTGTCGCTCATGTCGGCTGTCTTCTATCGTTTATACAAGGCGTTTTTTACAAGGCGAAGCGTTTCCGCGATGCGTTTCGCTCCTGCGAATCGGTTCTGCGAATCGTCTCCGCGAATCGTTCCTGCAAATCGTTCCCAGAACGGTTTTTGAAGCGGTTCCTGGATCGGTCTTTTTGAATCGGTTTCCTCAAAACGGTTTCCGGTCGGGTTCATGCGGCCTCGCCGGCGTCGGCCGACGCCAGCGCGAAGGCGAGCCGGAACAGGCAGCCGGGCGACCCGGCCGCGCCGCGCGGGTTGTCCGACAGTTCGACCTCGGCGCCGTGCTGCTGCGCGATCTCGCGCACGATCGCCAGCCCCAGGCCGCTGCCGGGCGCGCCGCCGTCGAGGATCCGGTAGAAGCGTTCGAACACCTGCGCCCGTTCGGCCGGGGCGATGCCGGGACCGGTGTCCTCGACCTCGAGCACGGCCTGCCCGGGCTCGGCCAGCACGCGCACCGTCACGCTGGCGCCGGCCGGGGTGTAGCGCAGCGCGTTGTCGATCAGGTTCGAGAGCATCTCGCGCAGCATCAGCGCATTGCCCTCGATCCGCACCGGCAGCTCGGGCTGCTCGAAGCCGAGGTCGATCCGGTTGGCGAACGAGGCCGGCACCCAGTCCTGCACCGCCTGGCGCGCCACATCGCGCAGGTCGAGCGCGACGAAGCCGACCCCGGCGCGCGGCACGTTTTCGGCGCGCGCCAGTGCCAGCAGCTGGTTGACCAGCCGCGTGGCCGACTCCGAGCTCTTGGCCAGTTGTTCGAGCGAACGGTGGATCTCGAGCGGGTCGCGCTGGCGCAGCGCCAGCTCGGACTGCATGCGCATGCCCGCCAGCGGCGTCTTCATCTGGTGCGCGGCATCGGCGATGAAGCGCTTTTGCATGCCGATCGTGTGCGCCAGCCGCTCGAGCATGTCGTTGAGCGAGCCGACCAGCGGCGAGATCTCCTCGGGCACCTGGCGCGAGTCGATCGGACTGAGGTCGTCGGGCCGGCGCGCGCGGATGCGCGCCTGCAGCTCGGCCAGCGGCGAGAGCCCGCGCGCGAGTGCGAACCAGACCAGCGCGAGCGCGATCGGGAGAATGATGAACTGGGGCAGGATCACCCCCTTGATGATCTCGTTGGCCAGCCGCGCGCGCTTGTCGAGCGTCTCGGCCACCTGCACCAGCGCCGCGCGCGGGGCCGCCCCGCGCGGGCCCGGGTTCGCATACGCCAGGTCCACATACGCCAGGTTCACATACGTATACGCGATCCGGACCTGGGTGCCGTGCAGCGCGTCGTTGCGCAGGTGGACCGCGCCGGCGGTGCGGTCGGCGCCGGGCGGCGGCGGCGGCAGGTCGCGGTCGCCGTCGACGTGCTCGGCGCCCGGGCCGGTGATCTGGAAGTACACGCTGTCGACGTCGTCGGCGCGCAGGATCGCGCGCGCGCTGCCAGGCAGGCGCGGAACCAGCTTGCCGTCGACCTCGCGCACCTGCTGCGCCAGCACGGTCACGCTGTCCTCGAGCGCGCGGTCGAACGGATCGTTGGCGATCGACTTGGCAACCAGGTAGGTGATCGCGATGCTCATCGGCCACAGCAGCAGCAGGGGCGCGAGCATCCAATCGAGGATCTCGCCGAACAGCGAGTGCTGGATGCTCTCGTCGGAGTCGGTCGCGGGCGGCCGGTAGGGCGGGTCGGCGTCGTCGGAGTCGTCGGCGCCGGCGCCGGCATGCGCGCCGCGCCGGGCCTCGGTCCCGGCGTCGACAACGGCCCGGTTCACTTGGCCTCGTCCGGGCCGGCGCCGCCCCTGGCCGGCTCGGGCAGCTTCTCGAGGCAGTAGCCGAGCCCGCGCACGGTGGCGATGCGCACGCCGCCCGTTTCGATCTTCTTGCGCAGGCGGTGCACATACACCTCGATCGCGTTGTTGCTGACCTCCTCGCCCCATTCGCACAGGTGGTCGACCAACTGCTCCTTCGAGACCAGCCGCCCGCTGCGCGCGAGCAGGATCTCGAGCAGGCCCAGTTCGCGCGCCGACAGCTCGAGCGGCTGGCCGTCGATCGAGGCGCTGCGCCCGACCTGGTCGTACGACAGCGGGCCGTGGCGGATCACGGCCGGGCCGCCGCCGGCCCCGCGGCGGGTGAGCGCGCGCACCCGCGCCTCGAGCTCGGACAGGGCGAACGGCTTGGCCATGTAGTCGTCGGCGCCCAGATCGAGGCCGTTGACGCGCTGCTCGATCGAGTCGGCCGCCGTCAGGATCAGCACCGGCAGCAGCGAGGCGCGCGCGCGCAGCCGGCGCAGCACCTCTAGGCCGGACAGCCTGGGCAGGCCGAGGTCGAGGATCAGGAGGTCGAACTCCTGGGTCGAGAGGGCGGTGTCGGCGGCCTCGCCGTTGCCGACGCAGTCGATCGCGTAGCCGGACTGGCGCAGCGACCGGGTCAGTCCGTCGGCGAGCACGCTGTCGTCTTCGGCAAGTAAAATACGCATGGGAGCACCGGGTGGTTGGAGCGTTGTGTGGGCGGGCGTTTTTTAATCTTTGTTTTCATGTATTGTGTTTCATCGGGGCGCGCTTTGGTCAGTTTTTGTGCGGCGCCCGCCGTATTTCGGCGCGAATGTCCCAAATCGGCCCAAATCGGCCCGAATCGGATCGAATCGCCCAAACCGCCCAAGGCCACCCACGGCCAGCCAAGCGCGCCCGAACCCGGCCCGAAACGCCTATTTTTATTTTTTTGCCCCGTTCGCAAGTTGCGCTTGCAAATACCACTGTTTTTTTATACAGTGTCGTCTGTTACCTGTGAACCGGCCCTTTTTCAAGACTGAAAGAACATTATGGACGACAAAAAAACCGCACTAACCGGATCCGAAAAGGGCAAGGCGCTCGCCGCCGCCCTCGCGCAGATCGAAAAGCAGTTCGGCAAGGGTTCCATCATGCGCATGGACGGCAGCGCCCCGATCGAAGAGGTGCAGGTCGTCTCGACCGGTTCGCTCGGCCTCGACATCGCGCTCGGCGTCGGCGGCCTGCCGCGCGGGCGGGTGGTCGAAATCTACGGCCCCGAATCGTCGGGCAAGACCACGCTGACGCTGCAGACCATCGCGCAAATGCAAAAGCTGGGCGGCACCTGCGCCTTCATCGACGCCGAGCACGCGCTCGACGTCGGCTACGCGCAAAAGCTCGGCATCAATCTGACCGACCTGCTGATCTCCCAGCCCGACACGGGCGAGCAGGCGCTCGAGATCTGCGACGCGCTGGTGCGCTCGGGCAGCGTCGACCTGATCGTCATCGACTCGGTCGCCGCGCTCACGCCGCGCGCCGAGATCGAGGGCGACATGGGCGACTCGCTGCCGGGCCTGCAGGCGCGCCTGATGTCCCAGGCGCTGCGCAAGCTCACCGGCTCGATCAACCGCACCAACACGCTGGTCATCTTCATCAACCAGATCCGCATGAAAATCGGCGTCATGTTCGGCAGCCCCGAGACCACCACCGGCGGCAACGCGCTCAAGTTCTACGCCTCCGTGCGGCTCGACATCCGGCGCACCGGCTCGATCAAATCGGGCGACGAGGTCATCGGCAACGAGACCAAGGTCAAGGTCGTCAAGAACAAAATCGCGCCGCCGTTCAAAGAAGCGCACTTCGACATCCTGTATGGCGAGGGCACATCGCGCGAAGGCGAGATCCTCGATCTCGGGGCCGACAACAAGGTTGTCGAAAAATCCGGTTCCTGGTACAGCTACAACGGCGAGCGCATCGGCCAGGGCAAGGACAATGCGCGCGCCTACCTCAAAGAGCGTCCGGCGCTGGCGCGCGAGATCGAAAACAAGGTCCGCGCCGCGCTCGGCGTGCGCGAGCTGCCACCGGTGGCCGGCGACAAGCCCGCCCCGGCCGGCGACAAGCCCGCCCCGGCCGGCGACAAGCCCGCCCCGGCCGGCGACAAGCCCGCCCCGGCCGCCAAGCTCAAGGCCGTCTCCGAGTAATCCCCATGGCCGCGCCGCAACTTAGCCTGAAGGCGCGCGCGCTGCGCTTTCTGTCGATGCGCGAGCACAGCCGGCTCGAGCTGGCGCGCAAGCTGGGGCGCCACGCGCAGGACGGCGACGACGTCGAGGCCCTGCTCGACCTGCTCGAGAAAAACAACTGGCTGTCGCAGGAGCGCTTTTCGGAGTCGCTGGTGCACCTGCGCGCGGCGCGCTTCGGCAACAGCCGCATCATGGCCGAGCTGCAAAGCCACGGCGTCGGCGCCGGGGCGCTGGCCCGGCACAAGCTGGCGCTGGCCGGCGGCGAGGGCGCGCGCGCGCTCGCGGTCTGGCAACGCAAGTTCGGCGAGGTCGCGCAGGACGCCGCCGCGCGCAACAAGCAGATGCGGTTTTTGCTCCAGCGCGGGTTCTCCCAGTCCGCCGTGCGGGTCGCCCTGCGCGGCGCGCCCGACGACGAGGTGCTTTAACGGGGTGCTTGAACGGGTGCTTGAACGGGGTGCTTTAACGGGGTGCTTGAACGGGGTGCTTGAACGAGGCTTTATACGAGGTGCTTTTAGCGGAAGGGCCCGCCGTACCGGTTCGCAATATAAAACAAGCCCATGAAGCGCGGCATCCGAAGCCATGGCGTCGGCGCCGCCCGGGCCGAGCGAAACCAGGGCCAGTGTTTTTTTTCGCGGCGCTTCTCCGCGAAAATTACACTGGCCCTGCTTTCGCGGCACCGGAGCCGGCGGCCATCGCAGCGGCACGGCACGGCACCGGAGCCGGCGGCCATCGCAGCGTCGCGGCACGGCACCCGAGCCGGCGGCCATCGGAGCGTAGCGGCAGGGCACGGCGCCGGCCCGCAGCAACGCGCGCCCGCACCCGGGACCCAACAGCGGAGGATTCGGCGCCGCCCCCCATCGCCGTAGGCGGGCCCCGTCCCGCGTACTCCTCACCGGCGGTGGTCGATGCCGAGTCCTGCGCTGTTGCGTTCCTGCCATCGGGGCCGCCCCATGCGCCGCAACATTGGCGGCGAGTCAACAATTCCCCTCCCGCCCGCTTTGATCGAACCCAAAAATTCATGTTGCAGCGCAACTGGCGACGCGCTTGTGATAAAATTTTGTAGCAGCGCCGCATGAGCGGTTGTTGCCGTAGAAGCTGCGGCAACGTGCATTAGCACATGGCTGCATACTATTTACCGCCGCATTTCCGGCATTGGTGTTTATGCCCCTGTCCTCCCCCGTTCCACGCGCGTTGCGGCATACCCGCGCCATCAAGCTCGAAGCGTTCGCGCGCGACGATGGCTTGTGGGATATCGACGCCCACCTCACCGACATCAAAACCATCGACGTCACGCTGGCTTCGGGCCCGCGCCCGGCCGGACTGCCCCTGCACGACCTGTCGCTGCGCCTGACGATCGACCGCGCCTTCGTCATCGTCCACGCCGAGGCCGCGTCCGACGCGGTGCCGTACGCGGGCTTCTGCGACACCGTCGGCCCCGCCTACAAGGGCCTGATCGGCTTGTGCCTGATGAAGGGTTTCCGGCACGCGCTCAGGGAGCGCCTCGCCGGCGTGCTCGGCTGCACCCACCTGACCGAACTGGCGCAGATCCTGCCGACGGCCGCGCTGCAAGCCTACGCCAACGACGTGCTCGACACGCGCGACGGCGACGCGGCCGATCCGCGGCCCGACCGTCCCTTCCAGATCGACAAATGCCACGCGCTGCGCGCCGACGGCCCGGCCGTGGCGCTGTACTACCCGCGCTGGTTCGCCGGGCCGGGCGCGTCCTAAGGCTGGGTTCGCCGTTTCCGACCCTTTACCTTTTCACCGTTTTCGCACCGCCAGAGGTTCCGCCAGAGAACTGTCACAAGAAACGCCGTCCAAACCAACGTATTTTTTTAAAATCAGTATTTGAAGAAGGGAAGCCAGCATGAAGATCCATGAGTATCAGGGCAAAGAAATCCTCAGGCAGTTCGGGGTCACCGTACCGCGCGGCATTCCGTGCATGTCGGTGGAAGAGGCCGTCAAAGCGGCGGAAACGCTGGGCGGCTCGGTCTGGGTAGTCAAAGCGCAGATCCATGCTGGCGGCCGCGGCAAGGGCGGCGGCGTCAAGGTGGCCAAGTCGGTCGAGCAATTGCGCCAGTACGCCGAGCAGATCCTCGGCATGCAACTGGTCACCCACCAGACCGGCCCCGAAGGCCAGAAGGTGCGCCGCCTGTTCATCGAAGAGGGCGCCGACATCAAGCAGGAACTGTACGTCTCGCTCGTCACCGACCGCGTGAGCCAGAAGGTTGTCATGATGGGCTCGTCGGAGGGCGGCATGGACATCGAGGAGGTCGCCCATTCCCACCCTGAAAAAATCCACCACGTCACGATCTGCCCGAGCGCCGGCCTGACCGACGCCCAGGCCGACGAGATGTCGACCAAGATCGGCATCCCGGCCGGCTCGATCGCCGACGCCCGCGTGCAGCTGCAGGGGCTGTATAAAGCCTACTGGGAAACCGACTGCTCGCTCGCAGAGATCAACCCCCTGATCGTCGACGGTTCGGGCAAGGTCATCGCGCTCGACGCCAAGTTCAACTTCGACGCCAACGCCCTGTACCGCCAACCCGAAATCGTCGCCATGCGCGACCTCGACGAGGAAGACCCGGCCGAGGTCGAGGCGTCCAAATTCGACCTCGCCTACATCTCGCTCGACGGCAATATCGGTTGCCTCGTCAACGGCGCCGGCCTGGCCATGGCGACCATGGACACGATCAAGCTGTTCGGCGGCGAGCCGGCCAACTTCCTCGACGTCGGCGGCGGCGCCACGGCCGAGAAGGTCACAGAAGCGTTCAAGATCATGCTCAAGAACCCGGGCCTCAAGGCGATCCTGGTCAACATCTTCGGCGGCATCATGCGTTGCGACGTCATCGCCGAAGGTGTGATCGCGGCCTCCAAGGCCGTCTCGCTGCAAGTGCCGCTGGTGGTGCGCATGAAGGGCACCAACGAAGACCTGGGCAAGAAGATGCTGGCCGAATCCGGCCTGCCGATCATCGCCGCCGATACGATGGAAGACGCGGCCAAGAGTGTAGTCGCCGCTGCTGCCGGTCACGCCAAATAAGGAAACAACATGTCGATTCTGATCAATAAAGATACCAAAGTAGTCACCCAGGGAATCACCGGAAAGACCGGCCAGTTCCACACCCGCATGTGCCGCGACTACGCGAACGGCAAGAACTGCTTCGTCGCGGGCGTGAACCCGAAAAAAGCCGGCGAGGACTTCGAGGGCATCCCGATTTTCGCCAACGTCACCGAGGCCAAGAAGGAAACCGGCGCCAACGTGTCGGTGATCTACGTGCCGCCGGCCGGCGCCGCGGCCGCCATCTGGGAAGCCGTCGAAGCCGAACTCGACCTGGCGATCTGCATCACCGAGGGCATCCCCGTGCGCGACATGATGGCGCTCAAGGACCGCATGGCCAAGTCGGGCTCCAAAACCTTGCTGCTGGGACCGAACTGCCCCGGCCTGATCACGCCCGATGAAATCAAGATCGGCATCATGCCGGGCCACATCCACAAGGCCGGCCGCATCGGCGTGGTCTCGCGTTCGGGCACCTTGACGTACGAGGCGGTCGGCCAGCTGACCGCGCTCGGCCTCGGCCAATCGTCGGCGGTGGGCATCGGCGGCGACCCGATTAACGGCCTCAAGCACATCGACATCATGAAGATGTTCAACGACGATCCGGACACCGACGCGGTGATCATGATCGGCGAGATCGGCGGCCCGGACGAGGCCAACGCTGCCTACTGGATCAAGGACAACATGAAGAAACCCGTGGTCGGCTTCATCGCCGGCGTCACGGCGCCCCCGGGCAAGCGCATGGGCCACGCGGGCGCCCTGATTTCGGGCGGCGCCGACACGGCCCAGGCCAAGCTCGAAATCATGGAGGCGTGCGGGATCACTGTTACCAAAAACCCATCGGAAATGGCGCGTTTGCTAAAAGCGATGCTGTAATTTGTAATATATAGCAAAGGTAGTTAATAATGACGGGGAGCGCAGTGCTCCCCGTTGTTGTTTGTGGCATCCGAACCGGAGACGAAGTGGCGAAAATCATCATATCGCATGACGGGCAAGTCTTGCAGGAAGTGCAACTTAGCAAAGACCGCATCACGATTGGCCGCCATCCCCAATGCGACGTCGTGATCGAGCACCGCGCCATCAGCGCCCAGCACGCGGCGATCTCGACCGCGCTCGACGAGGCCATGATCGAGGACCTCGGCAGCACCAACGGCACCTTCGTCAACGGGCGCCGGATCAACAAGCAGGTGCTGGCCGACCACGACCGGATCGTGCTGGCGATGATCCAGATTGAATTCGTGGCTGGACCGGTGGCGGCGAGCAAGGCCGCCGCCGCGGCCATGCCGCTGGGACACGTCGAGGTGCGCAGCGGACCCCACGCGGGCAAAAAACTTCCACTTAGTAAGCCACTGACGACGCTCGGCACCCCCGGCACCATGGTGCTGGCGATCAGCCGCACGCCGGACGGCTACATGGCCGCGCATATAGATGGTGCGGTGCCGCCGGGCGTGAACGGCGCGCCGCTCGGGACCCAGCCGCGCAAACTGGTCGACGGCGACCTGATCGACCTCGGCGGCACGCAGATGGCATTTTCCTGCCCCTGAGCAAAATAAGGCGCCGGCCGGCATCCCGATGTGCCAATTTTTGATTCCGCCTGACGAAAATTGTCATATCCGGACAAAAAACATGCCAAATTTTGGCGCGCGGGGCTGGTCCGCTGCCGGCGGCAGGATGGCGATGAGCTGGCACGGCGATTGCTAATACGTTGGTACGAGCAAGTTTTTCGTGACCACCACCCAGGAGAAATACCATGAAATCGATGAAAATGATCAAAAAAGCACAAGCCGGCTTCACTCTGATCGAACTGATGATCGTTGTAGCGATTATCGGCATTCTGGCCGCCGTCGCGCTGCCGGCATACCAGGACTACACGGTCCGCGGCCGCGTCTCGGAACTGATGATCATGGCCTCCTCGATGAAGGGCACCGTCACCGAGAACATCTCGACCAACGGCGGAACGATGCCTGCCGACGCCTGCAAAGGTATCTCGGCCACCGTCGCGACCGTCAACGTCGCCTCGACCGCCTGCACCGCAGCTACCGGCGTCATCCGTGTAATCGGCGATGCAACCAAGGCAAAAGGCGTCGACATCATCCTGACCCCGACCATCGACACCGCCTCCGGCACCGTGAAATGGATTTGCACCACCACCAATACCGCCGACGTCAAATACGTACCTGCCGAGTGCCGCTAATCCGCGCGTGATATCGACAGTGTCCCGGCAGGTCAAGGCGGGATAGGGAGCGGAACGGCGGGGGCAGGCAATGCCGTCACCGACGTCCGCCACCAGAAAAAGCAAGGCGCACCGCGTCTTGCTTTTTTTTGCCTTCAAAATCACATATGAAAACGCGGCACGTCGTCGCCGCTTCTTGCTGCGCGCCCCGGCTGAGCAGGTACCACCGCCAGCGACGGGCACCAGACCCGGCCCGGCGCCGGGCGCTACGCGGCCGGCGCGTCAACTCTCCAGTCCCCCGACTTGCCGCCATGCTTCTCGAGCACCCGCACGTCCGTCATGACCATGCCGCGGTCGACCGCCTTGCACATGTCGTAGATCGTCAGCAGGCCGACCTGGACCGCCGTCAGCGCCTCCATCTCGACCCCGGTCTTGCCGACCGTCTCGACCCGGGCGCGGCAACGCACGCTCGCGCCGGCCTGGTCGATCTCGAACTCGACCGTCACGCGCGTGAGCGCGAGCGGATGGCACAGCGGGATCAGGTCGCTGGTGCGCTTGGTGGCCATGATCGCGGCCACGCGCGCGATGCCGAGCACGTCGCCCTTCTTGGCGTTGCCGGCGGCGATCGCCGCGAGCGTGCCGGGGAGCATGCTGATGCGGCCCGACGCCAGCGCCACGCGGTGGGTGTCTTGTTTGGCGCCGACATCGACCATGTGCGCCTGCCCGGCGGCGTCGAAATGGGTCAATCCTGCTGCGGCGGCCGGGCCGCGATCGTGTGTGTCTGTCATGGTTCCGTCTCAAAAAGCGCGCCCGCGGGCGGGTGGTAACAAAGTGTTTCAGTTGGCGCGGCGGGAGGGCCCCGGCGGCGGTTGCGGGTATGATATCACCGTGAAAACCAAAAACGCCCCCGCCTCCCCGACCCGCGCCGCCGGCCAGCGCCCGCGGTCCGCGCTCGCGCTTTCACTCATGCTCGCGCTGTCGCTCGCGCCGCCGGGCGCGCTGGCGCAGGGCACGACCGGCAACGCCAACCTGCCGACCCTCGGCGACAGCGCGCGCGGCGACCTTTCGCCCGTGTTCGAGCGCCGCATCGGCGAGGCGATCATGCGCGACATCCGGCGCGACCGCGATTTCCTCGACGACCAGCCGATCCTCGAATACCTCAACGGCTTCGGCGCCTCGCTGGTGGCGGCGCACCCGGGGGCGCGCGGCGAGACCGGCGCCGACTACTATTTCTTCGCCGTGCGCGATCCGATGCTCAACGCGTTCGCGCTGCCGGGCGGCTTCATCGCGGTGCACTCGGCGCTGCTGCTGGCGGCCCAGTCCGAATCCGAACTGGCGGCCGTGCTGTCCCACGAGATCGGCCACGTGGCGCAGCGCCACATCGCGCGCATGATCGGCCAGCAGAAGCAGGACGCCCTGATCCCGCTGGCGGCGATGCTGCTCGCGGCGCTGGTCGCGCGCGCCAGCACCGACGCCGCGGTCGGCGTGGCCATGGGCGGGCAGGGCCTGGCGATCCAGCGCCAGCTCGACTTCAGCCAGGACGCCGAGCGCGAGGCCGACCGGGTCGGCTTCCAGATCATGGGCGCGGCCGGCTACGACACCTCGGGCATGGTGGCCTTTTTCAGCCGCATGCAAACGGCCAGCCGCGCCTACTCCGACCTGACCCCGGCCTGGCTGCGCAGCCACCCGCTGACCTCCGAGCGGATCTCCGACATCCAGTCGCGCATCCGCGAGACGCCCTACCGCCAGCGCGCCGACAGCATCGAATTCCATCTGGTGCGCGCCCGGGCACGCGTGCTGCAGGACGAATCGGCGTCCGGGCTGGCCGCCGCGCGCGCCGCGTTCGAGGCCCAGTTGGCGCAGCAGAACCGCCAGCAGTTGTCGGCGGCCCATTACGGGCTGGCCTACGTCGCGCTTAAAAAAGGCGAGCTGGCCAAGGCCGCCGCCTCGCTCGCGAGCGCGCGCGCGGCCCTCGAGCGCAAGGAGGCCGCGGTGTTCTCGGCCGGCCCCAAGGGGTCCGACGGCGGCGCCATGTTCACCAGCCTCGCGCTCGAGATCAAGCTCGCGCCCGGGCAGACGGCGCTCGTGCAGCAGCAGGTAGTGGCCGAGGCCGAACAAGCCTACCAGCGCTATCCGCTCTCGCGCGGGATCGCCCGCCAGTACGCGTCCGCGCTGATCAACGCGGGCAAGCTCGACAACGCGACGCGCTACCTGCGCGAGCAGGTCCAGCTCTACCGCGAGGAGCCCAAGCTGCACGAACTGCTGGCCAAGGTGTACTCGGCGCAGGGCAAGCTGGCGCTGCAGCACATGGCGCTGGCCGAGTCCTACGCGCTCGGCGGCGGCCTGCTCGCCGCGCTCAACCAGCTGACGCTGGCGCGCAAGGCGGGCGACGCCACGTTCTACGACAACGCCCTGATCGACGCGCAAGAGCGCGAATGGCAAAAGCGCCAGCGCGAGGAAATGAAAGAACAGGAAGAGAACAAATAGGCGCCGCGCCGGCCCCTACACCGGCAGGGGCAGGCGCACGAAGCCGAGCAGGTCCGGCAGCCGCGCGCCGTCGGCGCGCTCGACGCCGAGCAGGCGGCCCCGCCAGCGCAGCGCCAGCCGGCCGGCGCCGCCGCCGAGCCAATCCAAAAGCGCCTCGTCCGGGGCGCTTTTGCCATCGAGTTCGAGCAGCGCCATGCACTGCGCGAGGTCGCGGTCGTCGAGCTGCGCCACCTTGCCCGCGCCGGCCAGCACCAGCGCGCCGGCCCCGGTCATGAGGACCCTCTCCGGCGCGGGCAGCGGCTCTCCCGTGTGCAGCAGCAGGCCGTGGACCGGATCGGTGCGCGCGATGTACGGGGTCGCCTCGAGGTTCAGGTAGACCCGCTGCGGGCCGTTCTGGAAATACCAGCAGCCGCGCTCGTCGGCCGCGTAGTTGCGGTTGATGAAGCCGAGCAGCGCCGCCTGGGTGAGCTTGTCGCCGGCCAGGCCCAGGTGCTGGGCGCGCTCGTCGCGCATGCGCCAGGCGCCGCGCGCGTCGAGCGCGAGCCAGCCGTAGCAATGCGGCACGTCGGGCCATTTTGCGATCGCCTTTTTTACGATGTCATCCATGCCGGGCACTCCCTTGCGGAGCAGTCTCGCACGGCGCGCGCGCGCGCGGCGCGCGGCTGGCCGCGGCGCCGTCCAAAAACGCGAGCACGTGGCGCGGCAGCCAGTCGATCCGGCCGGGCGGGGGGCCGCCGGCGAAGCCGACGTGGCCGCCGCGCGCCGGGTACTCGAGCCGCACGCACGGCGCCACCGCGTGCGGCGGCGGCAGGTGCCGGGCCGGCAGGAACGGATCGTTGCGCGCGTTGAGCACCAGCGTCGGCACCGTGATGTCGCCCAGCACATGCCTGGCGCTGGCGCGGTGCCAGTAGTCGTCGGTGTCGCGGTAGCCGTGCAGCGGCGCGGTCACCACGTTGTCGAAGGCGTACAGGTCGCGCGCGGCCAGCAGCGCGGCGCGGTCGAACAGGCCGGGGAACTGCGCCAGCTTGGCCAGGCATTTGGGCACCAGCGTGCGCAGGAACATGCGCGTGTAGACCCGGTTGAAGCCGGCGCCGAGCGCCGCGCCCCCCTGCGCCAGGTCGAGCGGGGCCGACACCGCGCAGGCGGCGTCGACGATCTCGGCGCCGTGGCGCGACTCGCCCAGCCAGCGCAGCAGCGCGTTGCCGCCCAGCGAGACGCCGGCCGCGTAGAATCTGCCGCCGGCGCGCGCGCGCAGGCGCCGCACGATCCAGTCGATCTCGGCGGCGTCGCCCGAGTGGTAGAAGCGCGGCGCGCGGTTGGCCTCGCCCGAGCAGCCGCGGAAGTGCGGCACCGCGCCCGACCAGCCGCGCGCGGCCAGCGCGGCCATGAAGGCGCGCGCGTAATGGCTGTTCGAGGAGCCCTCGAGGCCGTGGAACAGCACCAGCAGCGGGCTGCCCGGCGCGCCGTCGGTGAAGTCGACATCGACGAAGTCGCCGTCGGGCGCCTCCCAGCGCTCGCGCCGCAGCCTTGGCGCCGGCGCGCCCATCCACAGCGCCGGGGCGATCGTCTGCAGGTGGCCGCCGGGCAGCCAGAACGGCGCGCGGTAGCCGGGCGGCGGGGCGCTGGCGGCGTCGTTCAATGCAGGCTCGCTCCGGTCTGGGGGCCGTCGGGGATCGCGCCCGGCGCCACCGAGGCGTGGTGCAGCACGATGCGCCAGCCCTGCGGGGTCTTGATGTAGACGTTGGTGGCGACCAGGTGCGCCGGCTCGCCCGCGTGCGAGGTCACGCCCTCGATCACCGTGTGCACCGAGCTCATCAGATTGTGGGTCTCGTGCAGCTGCGAGGGCCGGATCTGCAGCCCGCCGCGCTCGAAGACGGCCTCCCACGAGGCCTGGATCTGGGCGTGCCCGTACAGGCGCGATCCGCCCGGATGGATGCAGACGATCTCCTCGTCGTCGGCCCACAGCGCCATGAGGGCGTCGATGTCGCCGCGGTTGAGGGCGTCGTAGAAGGCGGCCTCGACTTCGGCGGCGCTGCCGTTGAGTTGTTTGCGGCGTTTCATCTGTTTACTCCCGTCGGTGGGCGCGCCGGCGCGCCGGTGTTAGGAGCCGTGAATAAATAAGTGTGACAATTGGGCGGCCCTGGCGGGTCGGATTGCAAAGCAATCCGGGCACCGCAGTTACTCGCCGCGATGCAAGGCGCGAGAAGGAGTCATAGCGAGCTATGGCGACGACGAACAACGCAGCAGCGTGCCCGCCAGGGCCGATCCAATTGTTACACTTATTTTTGAACGACTCCTTAGTGGTGGGCCGGCACGGTGCCCGGCTTGAGGCGGTAGGCCGTGCCGCAGTAGGGGCAGGTGGCGAGGCCGTCGTGGCCGAACTCGAGGAACACGCGCGGATGCGACGACCACAGCGTCATGGCCGGGTTCGGGCAGTGGGCGGGCAGGTCTTCGGCGCCGAGTTCCACCGCGGCTGGTCTGGTCTGGTTCATGGATTCTCCGTCTGACTGGATGCAAAACCACGATTTTAGCGGACTTCGGGCGGCTTCCCGGATAGATCGTTAAAATAGTGCCCTGACGAATCATGCCGCCCGCCCCGCGAGGGCGCCGGCGCCGCGAGAAAACCATGTCCGCCCCCACCCCAAGCGCAGCAGCAGCGGCGGCCCGCCCGGCCGACAAGGACGCCGCGCTCTGGCGCGAGGCGCTCAGGGCCGGCCTGCCGACCCTGTTCGGGATCGCCGCCTGGGGCATGGTGACGGGCGTGGCCATGGTCAAGAGCGGGCTGAGCGTGGCGCAGGCGCTCGGCATGACGGTGCTGGTGTTCGCCGGCTCGGCCCAGCTCGCCGCGCTGCCGCTGATCGCCGGCGGCGCCCCGGTCTGGGTGGTGTTCGCCACCGCGCTGGTGGTCAACCTGCGCTTCGTGATCTTTTCGGTGCTGCTGGCCCCTCATTTCGCCCACCTGCCGTGGAAGAAGCGCTTCCTGCTCGGCTATGTGGCCGGCGACATCACCGTGGCGCTGTTCCTGCGGCGCTTTCCCGACCAGGGCGCGCAGCACGGCAAGCTGTCCTACCTGCAGGGGCTGCTGGTGCCGAACTGGCTCTCGTGGCAGGCCGGCTCGATCGCCGGCGTGCTGCTCGGCGCGGCCGTGCCGGCCTCGTGGGGGCTCGGCTTCGCCGGCAGCCTGGCGATCCTGTGCATCATGGTGCCGCTGGTCATCAACCGCGCGGCCCTGTGCGGGGTGTTGGTGGCGGCCGCCACCTCGGTGGTGTTCTTCAACATGCCC
Source organism: Massilia glaciei (assembly GCF_003011895.2). Lineage (GTDB taxonomy): Bacteria > Pseudomonadota > Gammaproteobacteria > Burkholderiales > Burkholderiaceae_D > Telluria_A > Telluria_A glaciei. Next base: position 65,417 of record NZ_PXWF02000072.1, read on the forward strand.
TACAAGCTGGGGCTGCTGCTGGCGGTGGCGCTTGGCATGGGCAGCGCCATGCTGGTCGAGGAGACGCTGGAAAAGCGCAGGGCGCGCCATGAGTGAGATCGAGATCTGGGTCACCATCGGCGTGCTCGCGCTGGCCACGGCATGCGCGCGCTGCGCGTTCTGGCTGCTCGGCCACCACGTCACGATCCCCAAGCGGGTGCAGGAGATGCTGCGCTACGCGCCGGGCTGCGCGCTGGCGGCGATCATCGCGCCCGACGTGCTGCTGTCGCCGGCCGGCGCGCTCGCGCTCGAGGCCGGCAACCTGAAACTGATGGCCGCCGCCGGCGCCACGCTGTTCTTCGTGTGGCGCCGCAACATGCTGCAGACCATCGTGTTCGGCATGCTGCTGTTCACGGCGTTGCGGCTGGGGCTCGCCTGATGGGAGGGGCAAAGCCCGAATCGGCCGGCAACCAAGCGGCCGGCGCCGGGAAATCGGCAATTTTTTGTAACCGGGGTCTGACCCCAGTTAAGGAATCTTTTTTGTAACCGGGGTCTGACCCCAGTTAAGGAATCTTCCGCTATCGGGGTCAGACCCCGATGGCGGAATTGCTCGAAAAATCGCGCGCCCGTCGAATGGCAGGGCCGGGGCATGGGCAACGGTTCCTTAACCGGGGTCTGACCCCAGTTAAGGAATCTTTCGCTATCGGGGTCAGACCCCGGTTGCGGAACGTGGGGTACCGGCGGTATGTGCCGCGCGCCGGCCCCGCGTCGGACGGTGTGGTTTGGTGCTTGGGGTTGCTGGTGGGAGTCAGTGCCCGGGCGCTGCTTGTTGTTTCCCCGCAAACGGTTTAAGCGGAGCGTGCTTGGGGTAAAATAGCGCTCTTTCCTCCATTCGACCCTGGCTAGCCACATGCACGCTGTTCTCGACTTCACCCGTCTGCAAGACTTGATCGACCAACACGCCCTGCAGGGCAAGCGCGTCTTCATCCGCGCCGACCTGAACGTGCCGCAGGACGACGCCGGCAACATCACCGAGGACACCCGCATCCGCGCCTCCGTGCCCGCGATCGCCGCCGCCGCCAAGGCCGGCGCCGCCGTCATGGTCACCTCCCACCTCGGCCGCCCGATCGAGGGCGCGTTCAAACCCGAGGACAGCCTGGCGCCGGTCGCCGCGCGCCTGTCCGAGCTGCTCGGCCAACAAGTCGAACTCAAGCGGGACTGGGTCGACGGCGCAGGCCTCGAAAACCTCGTTCCCGGCCAGGTCGTGCTGCTCGAGAACTGCCGCGTCAACCCCGGCGAAAAGAAGAACAGCGACGCGCTCGCGCAAAAGATGGCCGCCCTGTGCGACATCTATGTCAACGACGCCTTCGGCACCGCCCACCGCGCCGAGGCCAGCACCCACGGCATCGCCAAGTTCGCGCCCGTGGTCTGCGCCGGCCCGCTGCTCGCCGCCGAGCTCGACGCCCTCGGCAACGCGCTCGGCGCGCCCGCGCGCCCGCTGCTGGCCATCGTCGCCGGCTCCAAGGTCTCGAGCAAGTTGTCGATCCTGAAGGCCTTGTCGGGCAAGGTCGACCAGCTGATCGTCGGCGGCGGCATCGCCAACACCTTCATGAAGGCCGTCGGCCTCAACATCGGCAAGTCGCTCGCCGAGGCCGACCTGGTGGCCGAGGCCAAGGCCATCATCGACCTGATGGCCGCGCGCGGCGCCAGCGTGCCGATCCCGGTCGACGTGGTCTGCGCCAAGGAGTTCTCGCCGAGCGCCGCGGCCACCGTCAAGGACGTCGCCGACGTGCTTGATGACGACATGATCCTCGACATCGGCCCGAAGACGGCCGCCATGCTCGCCGAGCAGATCGGCGCGGCCGGCACCATCGTCTGGAACGGCCCGGTCGGCGTGTTCGAATTCGACCAGTTCGGCAACGGCACCAAGACGCTGGCGCTGGCCATCGCCGAGTCGAAGGCGTTCTCGGTCGCCGGCGGCGGCGACACGCTGGCCGCGATCGCCAAGTACGACATCGCCGAGCGCATCGGCTACATCTCCACCGGCGGCGGCGCCTTCCTCGAGTTCCTCGAGGGTAAGACCCTGCCGGCGGTCGAGATCCTGTTGCAGCGCCGCGGCAAGTAACATACGGGTAACACCGGGCAGCAGCCAGGCAACGCCCAGGCTGCACCCGGGCAGCACCCGACCACGCCCCGCTTCGCAGTTTTGCCCACTTCAAGGAATACGCTATGTATCGTGGCACCAAGATCGTTGCAACCATCGGACCGGCGTCGACCGATTTCGACATCCTGTGCCGCATGATCCGCGCGGGCGTGGACGTGGTGCGGCTCAATTTTTCGCACGGCAAGGCGCAGGACCACATCGAGCGCGCCGCGCTGGTGCGCCGCGCCGCCGCCGAGTGCGGCATCGAGGTCGCCATCATGGCCGACATGCAGGGCCCCAAGATCCGGGTCGGCAAGTTTGAGTCGGGCAAGATCATGCTCGAGAAGGGCGACAAGTTCATCCTCGACGCCAAGTGGGGCATGCAGGGCGAACTGGGCAACCAGGAGCGCGTCGGCCTCGACTACAAGGCGCTGCCGCGCGACGTGCGCAACGGCGACCTGCTGCTGCTCAACGACGGCCTGATCGTGCTCGTCGTCGAGCGCATCGTCGCCCACGAGATCTTCACCGTGGTCAAGGTCGGCGGCGAGCTGTCCAACAACAAGGGCATCAACCGCCAGGGTGGCGGCCTGACCGCGCCGGCCCTGACCGCCAAGGACATGGAGGACATCAAAACGGCGATGAGCTTCCAGGCCGACTACCTGGCGATCTCGTTCCCGAAAAGCGCGACCGACATGGAGATGGCGCGCCAGCTGGCCAACATCGCCGGCGAGCAGTACCACCACAAGCCGATGATGATCGCCAAGATCGAGCGCGCCGAGGCCATCCCGGTGCTCCAGGAGATCCTCGACGCCTCCGACGGCATCATGGTCGCGCGCGGCGATTTGGCCGTCGAGGTCGGCAACGCGGCGGTGCCGGCGCTGCAAAAGCGCATGATCAAAATGGCGCGCGAATCGAACAAGCTGGCCATCACAGCGACCCAGATGATGGAGTCGATGATCTTCAACGCGGTGCCCACCCGCGCCGAGGTGTCGGACGTGGCCAACGCCGTGCTCGACGGCACCGACGCGGTGATGACCTCGGCCGAGACCGCCTCGGGCAAATACCCGATCGAGACGGTCGAGATGATGGCCGCGATCTGCGCCGAGGCCGAGCAGTCCGAGTACAACAAGCTCGACGCCGACTTCCTCAACGTGCGCTTCTCGCGCATCGACCAGTCGATCGCCTACGGCGCCCTGTTCACCGCGCACCACCTGCGGGTCAAGTCGATCGTGGCGCTGACCGAGTCCGGCTCGACCGCGTTGTGGATGAGCCGGCACAGCATCGACACCCCGATCTTCGCGCTCACGCCGAGCGTGGCGACCCAGCGCAAGGTGTCGCTGTACCGCAACGTGCGGGCGCACCACCTGCTGCAGACGGGCGACAGCGGCGCCGTGCTCAGGCAGGCCGAGGATTTGATGGTCGCCAACGGCACGGTCAGGAAAGGCGACATGATCGTCGTCACCTGGGGCGAGCCGATGGGGCAGGTCGGCGGCACCAACGCGCTCAAGATCGTGCGCGTTGGCGAACTCGGATAGCCAAGCGGCGGCAATTGGAACAAAATGAAGGGCGGCGCCGTCCGCGCGCGGCGCCGACCAAGGTTGTACGGAACAAGTTATAAAAGATTCAAGGGAAGGGCCCGCACCACGGCGCCCCCTCCCTTATTTGCTGCACGTGCACGGCGCCACCAGCGCCTCCCAGCGAACCCGGTTTTTCTATTGTTTGGAGTCCCACCATGTCCCTCGTATCCATGCGTCAACTGCTCGACCACGCCGCCGAAAACGGCTACGGCCTGCCGGCGTTCAACGTCAACAACCTCGAACAGGTGCAAGCCATCATGGCCGCCGCCGACGCGGTCGGCTCGCCCGTCATCATGCAGGCGTCCGCGGGCGCCCGCAAGTACGCCGGCGAGGCCTTCCTGCGCCACCTGATCGACGCCGCCGTCGAAGCCTATCCGCACATCCCGGTCGTGATGCACCAGGACCACGGCCAGTCGCCGGCCGTGTGCATGACCGCGATCCGCTCCGGCTTCACCTCCGTCATGATGGACGGCTCGCTCGAGGCCGACGGCAAGAGCGTCGCCAGCTACGACTACAACGTCGAGGTCTCGCGCGAGGTGGTCAAGTTCGCACACGCGATCGGCGTCACCGTCGAAGCCGAACTCGGCGTGCTCGGCTCGCTCGAGACCATGATGGGCGACAAAGAGGACGGCCACGGCGCCGAAGGCACGATGACGCGCGAAATGCTGCTCACCGACGTCGCCCAGGCCGCCGACTTCGTCGCGCGCACCCAGTGCGACGCGCTCGCGATCGCGATCGGCACCTCGCACGGCGCCTACAAGTTCTCGCGCAAGCCGACCGGCGACATCCTCGCCATCGACCGCATCAAGGAAATCCACGCGCGCATCCCCAACACCCACCTGGTGATGCACGGCTCCTCGTCGGTCCCGCAGGAGCTGCTCGCCGAGATCCGCCAGTTCGGCGGCGACATGAAGGAAACCTACGGCGTGCCGGTCGAGGAGATCCAGGAGGGCATCCGCCACGGCGTTCGCAAGATCAACATCGACACCGACATCCGCCTCGCGATGACGGCCGCGGTGCGCCGCTATTTGTTCGAAAACCCGGGCAAGTTCGACCCGCGCGACTTCCTCAAGCCGGCGCGCGAGGCGGCCACGCTCATTTGCAAGGCGCGCTTCCTGTCGTTCGGCTGCGAGGGCCAGGCCGCCAAGATCAAGCCGATTCCAATGGACAAGATGGCCGAGCGTTACGCCAAGGGCGCACTGGCCCAGGTCGTGAAGTAAGCATGTAAGCATGTTCAAGGGCGGTTGCCCGTGCCGCGCGACCGGTCACGCGATCCGTGGCGGGGTCCCGCGTGCCGGCCACCGCCATCGCACCATGCGCCAAAAGCGGCATGGCGCCGCTTTTGCCAGCCATGCCAATCTGGCGGCCAGCGATTTTCGCCCCCCGCGGGGGCAGGAGGCGCTGGCGTCTTTAAAATTGAAGACCTAAGGATCCAAGAATGTCCGGAGTACTTGAAACAAAAATCACATCGCTACCTTTCCTGCACCGCGGGAAGGTGCGCGACATTTACGCCGTCGGCGACGACAAGCTGCTGGTGGTCCAGACCGACCGCCTGTCCGCCTTCGACGTCATCCTCGACGATCCAATCCCGGGCAAGGGCAAGATCCTCACTTCAATGTCGAATTTCTGGTTCCGCAAATTCGCCGACCTGATGCCCAACCACGAAACCGGTATCGACCCGGTCACGGTGGTCGCGCCGGAAGAGCGCGGGCAGGTGGAAGGCCGCGCCATCGTCGTCAAAAAATTCACGCCGCTCGGCATCGAGTGCATCGTGCGCGGCTACCTGATCGGCTCCGGCTGGAAGGACTACCAGAAGACCGGCGCGGTTTGCGGCATCACCCTGCCAGCCGGCATGCAGGAAGCCGAAAAGCTGCCGCAAGTGCTGTTCACTCCATCGACCAAGGCGCCCGCCGGCGCGCACGACGAGAACATCTCGTTCGAAGAGGCGCAAAAGATCGTTGGCGCGGATGTCGCCGCGCAGGTGCGGGACTACACCATCGCCCTGTACACCAAGGCCGCCGAATACGCGGCCACCAAGGGCATCATCATCGCCGACACCAAATTCGAATTCGGCCTCGACGCCAACGGCAAGGTCCATCTGATCGATGAAATCCTGACCCCGGACTCGTCGCGCTTCTGGCCGATGGATACCTACCAGGTCGGCATGTCGCCACCTTCGTACGACAAGCAGTTCGTGCGCGACTACCTCGAATCGCTCAAGGACTGGAACAAGGCGCCACCGTCGCCACCCATCCCGGCCGACATCATCGCCAAGACCCTTGCCAAGTATATGGAGGCGCTCGAGCGCCTGACCGGCGGGGGCGTCAAATGAGCGGGCAAGTGAGTGAGCAAGTGAGGCCACTGGTCGGCGTCGTCATGGGGTCGAACTCCGATTGGGACGTGATGCAGCACGCCGTCAATATGCTCAAGGACTTTGGCGTGCCGTTTGAAGCCCAGGTGCTGTCGGCCCATCGCATGCCCGATGAGATGTTCGCCTACGCGCAGGCCGCACGCGGCCGCGGCCTGCGCGCCATCATCGCCGGTGCCGGCGGCGCGGCCCACTTGCCGGGCATGATCGCGGCCAAGACCATCGTGCCGGTGCACGGCGTGCCGGTGCCGTCGAAGTACCTGCGCGGCGAGGACTCGCTGCTGTCGATCGTGCAGATGCCCAAGGGCGTGCCGGTGTCGACCTTTGCCATCGGCGAGGCCGGCGCCGCCAACGCGGCGCTGGCAGCCATCGCGATCCTGGCCGGCACCGACGAGGCCATGGCTGAAAAGCTTGAGCAGTTCCGCGTGAGCCAGAACGCCGCGGCCAAGGCGATGGTGCTACCGCAATGAGTCTTCCATTTGTTCCCACCGCCACCAAGCCAACCTGGCTTGGTGTGATGGGCGGCGGCCAGCTTGGCCGCATGTTCGTGCATGCGGCGCAAGCGATGGGCTACAAGGTCGCCGTGCTCGAGCCGGAGGCGGACACGCCCGCGGGCCAGGCCGCCGACCGCACCATCGTGGCAAAATACACCGACCCGGCGGGCCTGCTTGAACTGGGCCGCTTGTGCGTGGCGGTGACCACCGAATTCGAGAACGTCCCGGCCGACAGCCTGGCCAGCCTGGCCGCCCACAGCTTCGTGGCGCCGGCTGCGCAGTGCGTATCGGTCGCGCAGGACCGCATCATCGAGAAACGCTTCTTCGTCGACTGCGCGCCGCGCTCGGGGGTCATGCCGGCGCCGCATAAAGCGATCGCCTCGCACCTTGACATCGACGCCATCGGCGACGAACTCCTGCCAGGCATCCTCAAGACGGTGCGCATGGGTTACGACGGCAAGGGCCAGGTCGTGGTGCGCTCGCGCGCCGAGCTGCGCGCCGCTTTCGACAAGATGCAAGGGGTGACCTGCCTGCTCGAGAAATTGCTGCCGCTCGCGTATGAGGTGTCGGTGCTGACGGCGCGCGGCGCCGACGGCGTTTCCGTCGTCTATCCGATTGCCGAAAACGTGCACCGCGGCGGCATCCTGTTCACCACCACGGTCCCCGGTCCGAACGTGTCGGCCGAATGCGCGCGCAAAGCGCAGGATGCCGCGCGCGCCATCGTCGACCAGCTCGGCTATGTCGGCGTGCTGTGCATCGAATTCTTCGTGCTGGCCGATGGCTCGCTGGTCGTCAACGAGATGGCGCCGCGCCCGCACAACAGCGGTCACTACACGATCGACGCCTGCGTGACGAGCCAGTTTGCGCAGCAGGCGCGCGCCATGGCCCGCCTGCCACTGGGCGATGTGCGCCAGCATTCGCCGGC
>NZ_PXWF02000073.1 GCF_003011895.2 Massilia glaciei
TGGCCCGCCTGCCACTGGGCGATGTGCGCCAGCATTCGCCGGCCGTCATGCTCAATATCCTGGGCGACGCCTGGTTTGACGGAGAGACCCTGCGCGAACCAAGCTGGGACAAGGTGCTGGCGCTGCCCGGCGCCTTCCTGCACCTGTACGGCAAGTCCGACCCGCGGCGCGGCCGCAAGATGGGGCACGTGACCTTCGTCGCGCCGACCTTGGCGCAGGCGCAGCAGCAGCTGGCCAGTGCCTGCGGCATCCTCGGCATCGCGGCGTGAACCAGGATATCCTCAACGCCGCCCGCGCGCTGGAACAGGGCGGGCTGGTCGCCTTTCCCACCGAGACGGTGTACGGCCTCGGCGCCGACGCCGAGAATCCGCGGGCGGTGGCCGCCATCTACGCGGCCAAGGGGCGGCCCCAGGACCATCCCGTGATCGTGCATCTGGCGCCCGGCGCCGAGCTCGGCTATTGGGCCAGCCAGATCCCGCCCGAGGCGATCGCGCTCGCGGCGGCGTTCTGGCCCGGCCCGCTGACCATGATCCTCAAGCGCGCCTCCAACATCGACCCGGCCGTCTCCGGCGGCCAGGACACGATCGGCCTGCGCTGCCCGGCGCACCCGGTCGCCATCGCGCTGCTGCAACAATTCAAGGGCGGCAGGGGCGGGCTGGCCGCGCCCTCGGCCAATAAATTCGGCAACGTCAGCCCGACCACCGCCGCCCATGTGCGCGAGGAGTTCGGCGCCGGCGGCGGCGTCGACATGGTGCTCGAGGGCGGCCAGAGTGAGGTCGGGATCGAATCGACCATCGTCGACCTGTCGCGCCTGTCGACGCTGGGCCCGGTGTTGCTGCGCCCCGGCCAGGTCAGCGCGGCCGCGATCGGGCAGGTGATCGGGCGCCTGCCGCAAGCGCCCGACGCCGCCGCCCCGCGCGCCTCGGGCACGCTGGCCTCGCACTACGCGCCGCACACGCCGGTGGCGCTGCTCGGCACGGCCGAGCTGGCCGAGGCGCTGCGCCGCCTGCAGGGCGGCACGCGCAAGGCGGCGCTGATTTATTTCTCGGGCATGCCGCCGGCGCACGCGGCAATCCAGCTGCCGTCCAACCCCGACGGTTACGCGCACGCGCTGTACGCGGCCCTGCGCGACATGGACCACGCCGGCGCCGACATGATCCTGGTCGAAACCCCGCCCCAGGGCGAGGCTTGGCTGGGCGTCAACGACCGTTTGCGGCGCGCCGCGCACGGTTCCGGGGAGCGGGTGCGGGCGCTGCTCGCATCCGAATCAAACGCAACAACAACAGCTGCGCGACCTGTTGCATCGAACTAACAGATTTGGCAAGTTTTATCCTATACATTAGGGGCAAACACTGGCATATTAGGTGTGTTCCGAATAGCACGCGCGTTCGTTTTGCATAATATATATTTTTCCTTAGGAGACACAATGCGTCAAACCAATTTTGCGCTGGCAGTAATGGCGGCGGCCGTCCTGGCAGCTTGCGGCGGCAGCGACAACAACAACACGGCTCCGGTCCCCGCCAAGCCAGTATTCGCATCGCAAGTATCGTTCGGCGACAGTCTCTCCGACGTCGGCAGCTACCGGGTCGGCACGATCGCCCTGCTCAACGGCGGCAAGTACACGATCAACGGCAACAACACGGCGGTCAACGCCACCCTGACGGGCAAGAACTGGACCGAGGTGACGGCGGCGGCCTTCAACCTGAGCGCCCCTTGCGCTGCAGTGACCGGCCTCGACGGCGCCGCCGCCCAGGGCTTCTCGGTCCCCCTCGTCAACAATCTGAGCTGCACCGGCTACGCCCAGGGCGGCTCGCGCGTGAGCAACCCCGTCGGCCCCGGCCACAAGCTGACCGGCTCGCCGCTGGGCCAGCTGACGATCCCGGTCTCGACCCAGATCGCGACCCACCTGTCGCGCAACAACGGCGCCTTCAAGGGCAATGAAGTCGTGTTCGTGATGGCCGGCGGTAACGACGCCTTCATGTTGCTGGGCGGCCTGACCGCCGCAGCGACCGCCGCCGGCAACACCGCCGGCGCGGCCGAGGGCGCCAAGGTGGGCGCGGCGACCTTCGCCAGCACGCTGGTGCCGCTGCTGGCGGCCGGCGCGACCAACCCGACCACGGCGGCGCAGGCGATCGGCGCGGCCATGGCCACCGAGGCGGCGCGCGCGGGCAGCACCAGCACTTCGCTGGTCGGTGTCGCGGTCCAGACCGCGGCGACCCAGCCGGGCAACGCCGCCGTCGGCCAACCGACCGTGTACGGCCCGATGGTGGTGCAGGCGCAAACCGCCGCCACCACCGCCGGCAACGCCGCCGGCCTGGTCGCCGGCACCAACGCCGCCAACGCCTACGCGGCCGCCAACGGCCCGGCGCTGGTCGCCGTCATGGCCGACACCGGCCTGGCGCTGGCGAACCTGGTCAAGACCCAGATCCTGGCCAAGGGCGCCAACCACGTGGTCGTGCTGAACCTGCCGGACATCGCCAGCGCCCCGACCGGCAAGGCGCAGTCGGCTTCGGCCCAAACCCTGATCGCCGGCATGATCTCGGGCTACAACACCGCGCTCAAAGCCGGTCTCGACGGCACCGACGCGAAGGTGCTGCAGGTCGACGCCTACAGCGCCAGCAACGACCAGGTCAAGAACCCGGCCAAGTATGGCTTCAGCAACACCACCACCCCGGCCTGCGGCCCGAACGCGCTCGGCACCACCTCGCTCGTATGCACCGGCGCCAACGTGCTGGCCGGCGTCGACGTGAGCCGCTACATGTTCGCCGACGACACCCATCCGACCCCGTACTCGCATTCGCTGGTCGCCAAACTGGTGCTCGATTCGATGGTGGCCAAGGGCTGGCGTTAAATAGGAGGATCCGGCCCGGAGCGGGCCGGACGCAGCATCCGCGCCCCGGTTCCGGGGGGCAAAAAAATACCCGCTACGGCGGGTATTTCTATTATAGTTACCAATAAGTACAGAGCAGGAAGTGTCAAACCCGTTTCGCCCCGGTTCGGAGGCGTCAGCATGTCCGCGTCCGGGCCATGCCACACGCAAATCCCGCTGCCCCGCGCGCCGCGCCGTACATAAAAACACCCGCCCGCGCGGGTATTTTATTCTTCGAAAAAATTCAGGAGGCACCCATGCGTCAAACCCATTTCGCGCTGGCCCTGGTCGTGGCGGCGGTGCTGGCGGCGTGCGGCGGCAGCGAAGGCGGCGACCAGACCCTCAGGCAGCAGTACAGCGCCCAGGTCACCTTCGGCGACAGCCTGTCCGATGTCGGCACCTACGCCGTGGGCGGCGTGGCGGCGCTGGGCGGCGGCAAGTTCACCATCAACGGCAACAGCGTGGCGGTCCAGCCCGAGTACACCGGCAAGACCTGGACCGAGTTGTTGGCCGCCCAGTTCGGCCTGGCCGCGCCGTGCCCCGCGCAAACCGGCCTCGACGGCAATGCGGCGATGAACTTCTCGGTGCCCGTGATGCACCACGCGGCCTGCACCGGCTACGCCCAGGGCGGCGCGCGGGTGAGCAACCCGGTCGGGCCCGGCCACAAACTGACCGGTTCGCCGCTGGGGCAGCTGACGGTGCCCGTCTCGACCCAGATCGCCAATCACCTAAGCAAGGTCAACGGCGCCTTCAGGGGCACCGAGATCGTGTTCGTGCTGGCCGGCGCCAATGACGCGCTGATGCAGCTGGGCGAGCTCGAGGCCGGCGCCACCGCGGCCGGCACCGCCGCCGGCAACGCGGCGGCGGCCGGCACCTTCGCCGCCCGCCTGACCGGGCTGCTGGCGTCCGGCGCCACCGACCCGGCCGCGGCGGCCCGGGCCATCGGCCTGGCGTTCCAGACCGAGGCGGCGAGCGCGGGCAGC
>NZ_PXWF02000074.1 GCF_003011895.2 Massilia glaciei
CGGCTGCTGCCGCTTCGGCGGTTGCGGCGGTTTCGGCCGCTTCGGCTTCGGCTGCCTCCGCGGTTGCGGCGAGCGCTTCCGCTTTGGCTGCGGCTTCTGCCGCTTCTGACGCGGCGTCGGACACTTCAGGCAGCGACAGATCGAACGAAAGATCCTGCGGCAGCAGGTCGAACGGCGCCATCGCCAAGCCGGCATCGGGCGCCGCTTGCGGCGGTCCGGCGTCGACCGCCAGTTGCGGCGCGTCCGGGTCCGCCGGCGGGGACATGTCGAACGAGGCGTCGGGCGGCATCATGTCGAACGGCGCCTGCGGCGGCGTCATCTCGAGCCCAGCCTCCGGCAGCGTCAGGTCGAACGTCTCTTCCGGCAGCGACAGGTCGAGCGGCTCGAGCGGCTCGTCGTCCGAATCGTACGGCAGGCTCATCTCGATCGGGGCCTCTTCCTGCGGGCCCGGCTCGAGCGGCTCGTCGTCCGAATCGTAGGGCATGCTCATCTCGATCGGGGCCTCGTCCTGCGGGCCCGGCTCGAGCGCGGCCTCGTCCAGCAGGCCCAGCTCGAGCGGCTCGTCGTCAGCTGGCGGCGGCGCCGCCGGCTCGATCGGCGCATCGGGCAGCGCCAAGTCGAACGGTTCGTCGGGCATGGCCAGGCCGGATGGTTCGGCCGCGGGCGGCGGCGCCAGGTCGATCGACGAATCGGGCAGGTCAAGGTCGAACTCCCGCACCGGTGCGAGCATCTCGACCGGCTCCTGCGGCGCGATGTCGGACGGCAGTTCGAGGTCGAACGCGGCATCCGGCAGCATCATGTCGATTGGCGCCTCCGGCGCCGCCTCCGGCGCCCCTTCCGGCGCCGGATCGGCGGTTTCGACCGCGGCCTCCTCCATGAAGAAGTCGTCGCCGTTCTGCACCAGCGCGGCGGCCTTGACCAGCGCGTCCGGGCTGCGGCGCGAGGTCCCGGTCGCCATCAGTTCGGCGACCCAGGCGGTCATGTCGGTGGTGGCGCGTTCGAGCAGGGCGAACAGGTTGGCGTCGGCCGGCTTGATCTCGGACAGCCACACGTTCATCACGCGCTCGACGGCGGCGCCGGCGTCGGCGAAACGGTCCAGGCCGACCATGCGGCCGCTGCCCTTGAGCGTGTGGAAGGAACGCCGCAGCATGGTCAGCGTTTCCTGGCTGTTTGGATTGGCGTGGGCGGCCGGCAGCGTGGCGGCGACGAACTGGAGCACCTCTTCGGCCTCGGAGATGAAGATCTCGAGCAGTTCGGCCTCGATTTCGGAGTCGCCCTCGGACACCACCGATGCCACCGGAGGCGCCGAATAGAAGGTGGTGGCGGGGGCGCCGGTGGCGGCCGGCGCGGCCGGCGCCGAGACCGGCTCGAACGCCAGGTCGGGCGCCGGCGCCGCGGCCGCTTGAGACTCGACGGCCGGCTCGGCGGCCGGCGCCGGCGCCGGCTGGGCGCCGCGGGTGCCGATGTCGCTCTGGTCGAACGGGGTCTCGCCGGCCACCGGCTTTTCGAACTGCACCGAGCGGAACATGCCCTGCGCCTGGTCGAACGCGAAACGGTCTTTGGCGGCCTCGAAATTCTGCGCCAGCATGTCGATGAAAAAGCCCAGCGCGCCGATGTTCTGGGCGATGTTCTGGAGCGAGGCGGCATCCCTGGCCGGCTCGCCCTCGGCCGCGGCCAGCGCGTGCACCGCCGCCTTGACGTGCTGGGCGGCGCGCATGGCGTCGTCCTGGTCGAGGATCGCGAGCGCACCCTGCAACTGGTGCAGCACGGGGTCGATCTGGGCCAGCGAGGCGCGCTTGCTGGTGTCGCCGTAATACTCGTCGAGCACCTTCTCGACCTGGCGCAGGCCGGTCTTCATCTCGCCGGCCAGCGCCGCCACGGTCTGGCTTTGCTGGGTCTGGCGCGACAGGTCGCCCTGCCATTGCGGCGCGTCGGGCGGGGTCTGGCCGACGGCCAGCGCCAGCATGCGCTTGCCCATCATGTCGGCGTGCGTGTCGAAATCGGCCGGCAGCTGGCGGATCCGGTCGAGCCCATGTTCGACGAACAACATGGCGCTGGCCATCTCGAGGCCGAACATGCCGGCGCGGCGCGCCTGGGCCGCCTCGTGCGCGGCGCGCACCAGGCATTCGAGCAGGCGCACCAGCGCCGGCGAGCCCAGTTTGGCGGCGGCGCCGCCGAGCGCGGCGAGCGACTGCTCGAACTGGGCCTGGACGGCCGGATCGGGTTCGGCCGCGACCGTGCCCCAGCTGGTCTTGGCCTGGGCCAGCGCCTCGCGCGCGGCCTTGAGCGCCTCGGGGTCGATCCGCCCATAGCGGCGCACGTCGTAATCGGCCGGCACCATGCCGTCGAGGCGGTAGGCCTTGCGCAGCGCCTGCGCGATCGGCGGCGGCTCGGCCGCGGCGGCGATGAAGAACAGGGCGTCGCGCAGCATCGCCTCGGGCAGGCTGCCCTGGCCCTGCGACAGGCGGCGGATCTGCAGGTTGATCAGGCCGAACAGCTGCTTGACGTACAGGTTGTTGCCCATCTGGCCGGACGCGACCAGTTCGGCGAAGCCCTGCATGGCCAGCCAGAAGGTGCGCGCGTGGCTCTCGTGCTGGGCGTCGGCCACCAGCGCGACCGCGTCCTGCATGGCGCGCGCGGCGCCGCGCCGCGAGGGCGCGTCGACGCTCTTGAGGAACGGCAGCAGCGCCTTCTCGAAGCGCGCGCGGCAGGCCGCGTAATCGGGCTCGCCCGCCGGCGCGGTGGACGCGGGCAGGTTGACCGGGATCGACAGGTCGGCGAAGAACAGGTCGGCCGGATGGATCCGCTCGGCGGCCAGCAGTTCGCGCAGCGCGCGGTGGTAGGGGAACAGGCGGGACGGCTGGGGCGCGTTGCCCGAGAGCAGCTCGTCGAGGTATTCGACCACGGCCTGGTAGGCGTCGGTGACGGCGGCGACCGAGGCGGCGTCGCATTCGAAGGTGCCGTCCTTGAGGCTTGAAAGGACCTGCTCGGCGGCGCTGGTCATCGCGCCGACGCCCTCGACGTCGACCATCTGCAGGGCGCCGTGGGCCTGGTGCAAATGGGTTTTCGCGAGCTGGAGCGAGGCGCTGCGGGCGTCGCCGGCCTGCGCGAGCGCCTCGAGCAGCACCGTTTTCGAGCGGCCCAGCGCATCGCGGATTTCACCCATCACCCAGGACAGCGGCCCGGTGTCGAATTGCGGCGCCTGCGAAAAATCGTTCATCTAAATCTGACTCCGGTTGATGACCCGCCTGTGAGGGCTGTGCGAAGGCGGACTACCCCGGTCTCATGGCCGGAGGTCCCACCATTGCGGCGCGCCAGGGGTGGCAAACCCCGTGCGCGTCATGTATTTGACTGCGAACATTGGACTGCGAACATTGGACCGCGGACCGGCGCGCCGCGAACGGCGCAAACGGCGCGCGCGGACCGTCAGCTGACGACGCGGAACCGCGAGACCGAGTTTTTCAGTTCCTGCGCCAGCAGTGTCAGCTGGCGAATAGACTTGGCGGTTTGCTGCGTGCCGTCCTGGGTCTGCTCGGTCACCGACAAAATGTGCTGGATGTTGTGCGCCACGCCGTTGGCGGACGTCGCCTGCAGCTCGGTGGCGAACGAGATGCCCTGGATCAGTTCCGCGAGGCGGTTCGAAACGCGCGAGATGTCCGACAGCGCGGCGCCGGCGGCGTCCGACAGCTTGGCCCCCTCGACCACACCCTGGGTCGACTTTTCCATAGCGGCCACCGCGTCGTGGGTGTCGGTCTGAATGGTGCGCACCAGCGCGCCGATCTGTTTCGCCGCCGAGCCGGAACGTTCGGCCAGCCGCTGCACCTCCTCCGCGACGACCGAGAAGCCGCGTCCCGCCTCGCCGGCCGAAGCGGCCTGGATCGCCGCGTTCAGCGCCAGCACGTTGGTCTGTTCGGTAATGTCGGAAATGAGCTCGGTGATCTCGCCGATCTCCTGGGACGATTCGCCCAGGCGTTTGATGCGTTTGGAGGTTTCCTGGATCTGCTCGCGGATCTCGTGCATGCCCTTGATCGCGTTCTCCACCGCGGTCGAACCCTGGTGCGCCGCCGCCACCGACTGGCGCGCCACGTCGGCCGACTCGTTGGCCGACTTGGAGACGTCGGTGATCTCGGAGGCCATCTTCAGGACCGTCGCCGACGCGTCCTGGATCTCGCGCGACTGCTGTTCGGTCGCGTCGAGCAGCTCGGTCGAGATGTTCTGCGCGTTGGTCGAGGCCGATGTGACCTGCTCGGCCGTGTTGGTGACGCGCTCGACCAGCCCGCGCAGCTCCTCGACCGTGTAGTTGACCGAGTCGGCGATCGCGCCGGTGATGTCCTCGGACACCGTCGCGTGCACGGTCAGGTCGCCGTCCGCCACCTCCTGGAGTTCGTTCATCAGGCGCAAAATGGCGGCCTGGTTCTGGTCGTTGGTGGCCTGGGCCTCCTCCTCCTTGGCCTGCGACAGCACGCGCATCGCCTCGGCCTCCTGGCGCCGCACATCGGCGCCGCGGGCCCGGTTGCGCGAGTCCTGCAGCATCACGCGGCCGACGCTGAAGGCGACGAGCAGCGTGAACACCGAGGCGGCCATCAGCAGGTAGGACCAGATGTCGGCCGAATCCTGGTTGTTGCGGTAGGTGCGCTGCAGCAGCGTCAACTGCTTCTTGACGTCCTCGTTCTCGTAGAAGATCGACTGTTCGGCGCCCTTGGCGGCGGTCAGTTTCGGCAGGCTCGCGAGGATGGTGTTGACCAGCTTGTGGTATTCGTCGAACTTGAATTTGATCTGGCCGAGCGTCTCGCGCAGGGCCGGGTCGCGCACGGCGGCGATCTGCATGGTCTCGTTGCCGTTCAAGAAGCCGTCGACCGACACGCGGAAGGTGGTGGCGTCGCGGCCGAGCTGGAACGCGGTCTCGGTGCGGATCACGCCCGAGGTGAGGAACTCGCTGGCGCTGCGCGAGAGGCGCTGGGTCAGCATCATCATGCGCCCGATCGCGGCCAGTTCGCGCGCGGTGCCGCCGCGCTGGACCTTCTGGCTGAGCAGTTCCTCGGTCATCGTCAGCAGCTCGGGCGAGAGCACCTCGAGCTGTTTCAGGGTGCGCTCGAAGCTGGTCAGCTCGGGCTTCATCGTGGAGATGGTGCCGGCGGCGTTGTTGGTGTTGACCCACTTGGTGTTGGCGTCCTTGAGCAGCATCCTCATGCTCGCCGGCGATGACGGGATCTGGGCGCCGTTGAAGGTGCCGCCGTCGGAGAGCAGCTTGAGGTCGGCCGAGAGCTGGGCGCGGCTGTCGTCGAGCTGGGCGAATGCCTCCGGATTGCCGCGGATGGCGTTAGGGGCCGCCTTGCCGATACGCTGCGAGTGCATCAGCGCGTCACTGGCGATCTGGGTCTGGTCGGACGCGACCGAGTTGGCGATCGTGGTGCGCCACAGCGCGAACAGGGCCACCGCCACGCTCGCGGTCAGCACCATGAGCAGGATGCGCAACTGGCGCGGCAACGACAAATGGCCGATGAACGGCAGCTGGAATTCCGATTCGGGTTCGTCGATGGTGTTGACCTGGACCTGCTCGGGCTCCTCGACGCGCAGCGGCTCGCGCGCCTCGCCGCCGGGCTCCTCGGCATAGGCCGGCGCGTTGCCGAATTCGGTGTCGGGCGAGTCGAGCATGCCCTCGCCCTGCTTGTTTTTCGAGAAAAAAGAAATCTTCGACGCAAATCCCATTACAGCTCCCAGTCCCTAAGGTAAGGCCACTCTAAACCAGTGACTTATAATCCGACGTGCAAAAAGCGCGGCTCGCGCACCAGCGCGGCCAGGTCCATCAAGGTCCATTCGTTCGATTCGGCGTCGCGCAGGCGCTCGCCGGCGACCGTCATATCGCCCGCGTGGCGCAGGCCGTGGACGCGCGAGACGAGCAGCCCGCAGTTGAAGCCGAGCCCGGAGGCGAAGGTGACGATCCGGCTGTCCGGTCCGGTGACGGTGCCCGCCTCGCCGTTGTAGCACGCCAGGTCGATGATGCCGATCAGGTTTCCGCGGATGTTGGACAGGCCCAGGAACCAGGGCTGCGCCAGCGGCACCGCGGTGATCGCGCCGATCGGCACGATTTCGCCCGCCTCGCCCAGTTCGAGCAGGAAGCGGCGCGAGCCGACCGTCAGCCCGAGCTGGTTGACGCGCGCCCCGCTGTCGCCCCTGGCCGCCTGCATGCGTTCGAGCAGCTGGACCTGGTACTGGCGAAGGCGGGTGCGCCGTCCGGCCGCGTCCGCCCTCGCCGGCGACGCCGCCACGGAATCTGCGGAACTCATGGTTTAACTGCCGAGCGCGGCGATTTTGGCCAGCAGCAGCTCGGGGTCGACCGGCTTGACCAGGTAGTCGCGCGCGCCCTGGCGCAGGCCCCAGATGCGGTCGGTCTCCTGGTTCTTGCTGCTGCAGATGATGATCGGCACGTCGACCAGCTCGGGATCGCGCGTGATGGCGCGCGTGACCTGGAAGCCGTTGGCGCCGGGCATGACCACATCCATGAGGATCAGTTCGGGCTTCTCCTCCTTGATGCGGGCCAGCGCCTCCTCGCCGTTGTCGGCGGTGCGCACGGAGAAGCCTTTTTTGACCAGGATGTCGGTCAGGTAGTAACGCTCGGTCGGGGAGTCGTCGACGATTAGAATTTTAGTGATGGCCACGGGGCGCTCCTGCTACTTGGGTTGTTGGGTTAAAGCCGCGTTGGCCAGCGCCGCCGCGGTATGTTCGCGCACGGCTGCGAGCAAGCTGTCTTTACTGAATGGCTTGGTGAGATAAGCCGCCGAGCCGACCATGGCGCCGCGGGCGCGGTCGAACAGGCCGTCCTTGGACGACAACATCAGCACCGGGGTCGAATGGAACCGGGCGCTCTTTTTGATCAGGGCGCAGGTCTGGTAGCCGTCGAGCCGGGGCATCAGGATGTCGCAGAAGATCAGTGCCGGGTGCTGGTCGTTGATCTTGGCCAGCGCGTCGAAACCATCTTCGGCCAATACCACCTGGTAGCCCGCCTGCGTGAGGAAGATCTCGGCCGAACGACGAATGGTGCTGCTATCGTCGATCACCATAATTTTCAAACCTGTCGATTGCGGCGATGTCGTCATATTTAGTTTTACTCAGCATGAATGTGCACGATAGCATAGCGCAGGGCAATTGTGCACATATGGTTGCATGTAATCAATACAAGATGTGGCAAAGGGCCGCGGCGGGCCCGGAAATCAAAACACCGCCATCTCGAAATCGTCCTTGCGCGCCCCGCACTCGGGGCAGGTCCAGTTCATCGGCACGTCGGCCCAGCGGGTGCCGGCCGGGATGCCCTCCTCGGGCAAGCCGTCCGCTTCGTCGTAGATCCAGCCGCAGATCAGGCACATCCAGGTTTGGAACGGCGGGTTTGGTTCATTGCTGCTCACGTGGTGTTCCTTGTATCAAGTAAAATATGGGATCAGGTATCTTAATCCACCGGCCGTGCAAATCCAAACTTCTCCCCTCATATTAACGTTCGGCCTGTCCGATCCGCTCGGCGCGACCGGCATCCAGGCCGACCTGGCCGCGTTCGCCGCGCTTGGCTGCCACGGCCTGTCGGTGACCACCGGGCTGCTCATCGCCGACACCTTGCGCATCGAGGGCTGCCAGGAGATCGACGCCGACTTCATCGTCGACCAGGCCCGCGTGCTGCTCGAGGACATGACCGTGGCGGCGATCAAGGTCGGGCCTTTGACCAACATCGAACAGGCCTCCGCCATAGCGGAGATCATCTCCGACTACCCCGACGTGCCGGTCGTGCTCGACCCGTTTTTATCGCGCCTGCCCGACTCCGGCCTGGCCGACGACGACATGCTCATGGCGATCCGCCAGATCCTGGTGCCGCAGGCGAGCGTGCTGCTGCTGTCGCAGGTGGAGCTGGCGCGCATGGCCGAGACCTGGCGCGAAGGCGGCACCGACATGCTCGCCGCCGACGTCGCCGAACTGACCGACATGGGTTGCGAGCACGTGCTCGTGACCGGCACCGGGGCGGCCGGCAGCGGCGCCGGCGCGACCCTGTCGAACAGCGTCTACGACGAGGACGGGCTGGTCGTCACGCACAGCTGGCAGCACCTGCCGGGGCCCTTCATCGGGGCCGGCAGCACCATGTCGGCGGCGCTGGCGGCGTGCCTGGCGCTGGGCATGGAGAAGGACGCCGCGCTGGAGGCGGCGCAGCAGTACACGGCCGGCGCGCTGGCCCACGCGCAGCGCTTCGGCATGGGCAAACTGATACCGAATAAATTTTTCAACCTGCTGCCACAGACTGTGGCCCTAATGTCACACATCACCACCGAGACCGACTCCCGCCATGACAACTGAGCACATTTCCAACAACGACACGCTGTTCGCGCGCGCCCAAAAGACCACCCCGGGCGGCGTCAATTCGCCGGTGCGCGCGTTCCGCTCGGTCGGCGGCACGCCGCGCTTCATCACGCGCGCCGAGGGCCCCTACTTCTGGGACGCCGACGGCAAGCGCTACATCGACTACATCGGCTCGTGGGGCCCGGCCATCGTCGGCCACGCCCACCCGGAGGTGATCGCGGCGGTGCAGGCGGCGGCCGCCAACGGGCTCTCGTTCGGCGCCCCGACGCTGGGCGAGATCGAAATGGCCGAGGAGATCTGCAAGCTGGTGCCGTCGATCGAGCAGGTGCGGCTGGTGTCGTCGGGCACCGAGGCGACCATGAGCGCGCTGCGGCTGGCGCGCGGCGCGACCGGGCGCGACAAGATCGTCAAGTTCGAGGGCTGCTACCACGGGCACGCCGATTCGCTGCTGGTCAAGGCCGGCAGCGGCCTGCTCACCTTCGGCAACCCGACCTCGGCCGGGGTGCCGGAGGACTTCGTCAAGCACACCCTGGTGCTCGACTACAACAACGTGGCCCAGCTCGAGGACGCGTTCGCGTCGATGGGCGAGACCATCGCCTGCGTGATCGTCGAGCCGGTGGCGGGCAACATGAACCTGATCAAGGCCACGCCAGAGTTCCTGCGCGCGCTGCGCGACCTGTGCACCGAGCACGGCGCGGTGCTCATCTTCGACGAGGTGATGTGCGGTTTCCGGGTCGCGCTGGGCGGGGCGCAGGAGCTGTACGACATCGCGCCCGACCTGACGGCGCTGGGCAAGGTCATCGGCGGCGGCTTGCCTGTGGCCGCGTTCGGCGGGCGCGCCGAGCTGATGGGCAACATGGCGCCGCTGGGCGCGGTGTACCAGGCCGGCACGCTGTCGGGCAACCCGGTGGCGGTGGCGGCGGGCATGGCCACGCTCAAGCTGATCCAGGCGCCGGGCTTTTACGAGAAGCTGTCGGCGCAGACGGCCAAGCTGGCTGCCGGGCTCGAACAGGCGGCCAGGGAGGCCGGCGTGACGTTTTGCGCCGACTCGGTGGGCGGCATGTTCGGCATCTACTTCAGCGCCGAGGTGCCGGGGTCGTACGCCGAGATGATGGCGGGCGACAAGACGCGCTTCAACGCGTTTTTCCACGCGATGCTCGACGAGGGGGTGTATTTCGCGCCGGCCGCGTTCGAGGCGGGGTTTGTGTCGGCGGCGCACGACGACGCGGTGATCGAGGAAACCATCGCGGCGGCGCGGCGGGTGTTTGCGCGGTTGGACAAGTAAGCGCCGCGTTTATTTAAAGCGGTCGCGAAGTTTAATATCGAGAAAGTCTAAACCCACATCATCCTCGCGAATGCGGGGATCCATAGAACAGCGGCACATAGTCACCTTTCTATGAGTTACTTCGCCGCCGGATCCAGATATAAAAGATCGCCACAGCCTGGAACCGCGGCATGTTGTTGATATTCTCGATGCGCACCGCAGCGCAGTCCTCGGCCGCCAGGCTGCGCCAGTTCAGCACGCCGGCGTTGGCGAACGTTGAGGTTGAGCTGCGGACGGAGGCTGGCCGAGGGACGTCAGCTCGAGCGACCGGTTAGCCATCATGAGCCTCAGGTTTTTTACGCACGGCCCAATAAACTGCCACGCTAGACGCTAGGCAAGCCACCGGAAGGCACCAAGCCAAAAGCTCCACAAGGTGTCGGAACCCCGGCGCTACAGGGGACCAAGTAGTTACGTCCAACCATGAATCCGCGCACGCAGCAGAGCCAAGGATAGCCAGTCCCCACCAGGGAACACCAGATCTGAAGAACTGGAGTACGAAATTACTGATCAGGGTCGATGCGGCCAGGAGGCCAAACATCTGCAGGGCCACGCCCTCTCGTCCAGCCTCTGTGTATGCAAACATGGCGTGAAACACGCCACCGCCCATGGGGAACGCGAAAAACAGAAAAACGCCCTGAATAAGCTTGAAGAACCCTAAACACCCAAGCCAGCGCAGGACGATCTGCAGTCGTTGGTTAGCACGCTGACGAAATTCAAAGAGACGCATGAGGTGATGGCCAACGTAGAACTCAGCGGGAGGAGCCCACATTAGCACACCCGAACGAGAAACTGCCAGCGCATCTTGAGAAGGGAAACCGGGGACAGACCCCTGTTGTCGACATTGCGCGCCGCGCTTTCACGACTCCAACGTTTCCAAGAAACAGGGGTCTGTCCCCTGTTGTCGTCCCCTGTTGTCCCCTCGATGCTCGATGAAGGCGTGTATTTCGCGCCGGCCGCGTTCGAAGCGGGCTTCGTCTCGGCGGCGCATGACGACGCCGTCATTGACGAGACGATCGCGGCAGCGCGGCGTGTGTTTGCGCGCTTGAAGTAAGCCGGCTTTTCAAGGCTGGCACAAAACCCGGCAGCACTTCACCCACGTGCGCCGCCCTGCCGATTTTGCATTCTCAAACCAGGGTTGGTCTCGGCCGGTATAAATTTTTGTATGACGTGGCGTGTGGTTATTCAAATTTGTATGGCGCTTTGTACAGCGAGGTCGACTCGTCAATCCAGGCTTTGAGGGGGCGCCGGGTCAATCGAAGGCGCACGTCTCGCCCAGGATGTCATCGGCGCGGCGCGACTGCCCGTGGCGCCGGTTGACCTGACTGGCCTGTTCCCGGCCCTCTTCCACGGCCTTTTCCAAAGCAAGCTCTTGCGCGCTTGCATGCCCGGCGAATGTGAGCGCGGTCTTGAGCGCCTCGGTCAGGCCAGCCACCGCAGCGGTGATGCCTTCGACCGGCGACACGGGGGCGACGGCACTGGCTTTCTCGAGTGCGCGGCGCAGGCAGGCGGCCGTTTTCCACTTTGTTTCGCCTGGAAAGCGTATCCACAAATCGCGCCAAGCATTGCGCCCATCGCCGGCGATGGCGAGCGTCAGCTGGCGCGGCGACACTGGGCGCCCCTGGTACACGATTTCGTCGCCCTCGACCCGCGCATAAAAAGTCTGGCCCGCGCACGTCATGCGCAGCTCGGTCGATTCGGGCAAGAACAGGCTTTTCCACTGATAACCGCGCACTTGTCCGGCCGGCGGAGATTTGCTGCGCTCGCTGGCCCGCGCGATCCAATCTTCGACCGCGGCGGCAGTCGCTTGCTGCGGACTGAGGTGGATGCCGGATTCGCGTAGAAATCTGGCAAGTGTGTCGAGAGAGGCGCCAACCGTCGCGGGGGTGTATGTGGCATTCATACCGATTCCTTGTCTGGTTTTGTCTGGTTTTGTCGGATGCTGTCGAAGGTTAGACAGCGGAAATACGGCCGAGTTCAAATAAGACAAAACGCGCGCGAATGCGACGTCGAATGGGTACGAATGCCGCATGGAGTTGGGAGAGCATGGACACCCCCGCAGACCCCACGTTACCTCACGTCACCCCCACGCCCGAAACCGGGGACAGACCCCTGTTTCCCGGAAACGTACGAAGTGCGCGCCGCGCTTTCACGACTCCAACGACTCCAATGGCGAAACATGGGACAGACCCTTGATTCGCGGAAACGGACATGTTACGCACAGCGCTTTCACGACTCCAACGTTTCCAAGAAACAGGGGTCTGTCCCCTGTTGTCCAGTCCCCTGTTGTCCACCGCCGCCCCGCAAAACACCGCCGCCCCGTCATCCCCGCGAAAAGCGGGGACCCATACTGAGCTCACGCCTACCTGACGCGCGAACCTTTTTGTTCGTGGCGTCAAACATATCCAGCTCTGTACGTCGCCGGCCTAAACTAGCCTGCGCCAGCACTGAGCGAGCTCAGTATGGGTCCCCGCCTTCGCGGGGATGACGGGGGGGGCAGTGGCGGAGGTGGTGGCGGCCCGGGTTGGCCACGGCTATGTAGTGCCTGAACGAA
>NZ_PXWF02000075.1 GCF_003011895.2 Massilia glaciei
AAGCGGGGACCCATGCTGAGCGTGCCGTCATCCGGCCCATTTCGGTTCGGCTACGTACAGGGATTGGGGTTCCATGACTTAAGATTCACGTGCCATATCTGTGCTGGCTCAGCATGGGTCCCCGCTTTCGCGGGGATGACGGTTATGCTGATGTAGGCTTTTTGCTTACTTGGTTTCGGAAAACAACTCACGCCCGATCAGCATGCGGCGGATTTCGCTGGTGCCGGCGCCGATCTCGTAGAGCTTGGCGTCGCGCCACAGGCGCCCGACCGGATACTCGTTGATGTAGCCGTTTCCGCCCAGCGTCTGGATCGCCTCGCCCGCCATCCAGGTCGCCTTTTCGGCGCTGTACAAAATGGCGCCGGCGGCGTCCTTGCGCAGGCTGCGGATCGCCTCCGGGGTCTTGGCCTTGTCGAGCGCCTGGCCCACCGCGTACACATACGACTTGCACGCCATCATGGTCGAATACATGTCGGCCAGCTTGCCCTGCATGAGCTGGAATTCGCCGATCGGCTGGCCGAACTGTTTGCGCTCGTGCACGTACGGCACCACCGCGTCCATGCAGGCGGCCATGATGCCGAGCGGCCCGCCCGACAACACCGTGCGCTCGAAGTCGAGGCCCGACATGAGGACGTTGACGCCCTTGCCCAGCCCGCCGAGAACGTTTTCGGCCGGCACTTCGCAATCCTGGAACACCAGTTCGCCCGTGTGCGAGCCGCGCATGCCGAGCTTGTCGAGCTTTTGCGCGATCGAGAAGCCCTTGAAGCCCTTTTCGATCAGGAACGCGGTCATGCCTCGCGGCCCCGCCTCGAGGTCGTTCTTGGCGTACACCACGAGCACGTCGGCGTCGGGGCCGTTGGTGATCCACATCTTGCTGCCGTTGAGCACCCAGCGGTCGCCCTTGAAGTCGGCGCGCAGCTTCATGCTGACGACGTCGGAGCCGGCGTTCGGCTCGGACATGGCGAGCGCGCCGACGTGTTCGCCGGAAATGAGTTTCGGCAGGTATTGGCGTTTCTGCTCCTCGCTGCCGTTGCGCTTGATCTGGTTGACGCACAGGTTCGAGTGGGCGCCGTAGGACAGGCCGACCGAGGCCGAGGCGCGCGAGATCTCCTCCATCGCGATGATGTGCGCCAGGTAGCCCATCTGGGCGCCGCCGTATTCCTCGTCGACCGTGATGCCGAGCACGCCCAGATCGCCCATCTTGCGCCACAGGTCCATCGGGAACTGGTCGCTGCGGTCGATCTCGGCCGCGCGCGGCGCGATTTCGACGGACGCGAATTGTTGGACTGCGTCGCGCAGCGCGGCGATGTCTTCGCCATGGTCAAAGGTCAAGCCTGGAAGATGCAGCATGTCGTCCTCGCGGGGGTGGGTGCAGTTGGGCGGTTGGGCCAAAAGTGAATTCTACGCTTGTGTGACGTTTACGTAAACGTAAAGTAAGTTCCTGCCATCGCGCCGGCGTCAGGGCGCCGTGGCCTCGGCCAGCAGGCGCTTGCACTCCTCCTCGTGGGCGCCGATCTCGGCCAGCGCCATCTCGATGTCCTCGCGCTGCTGCTCGAGCGTCTCGCGCTGGTGCGCGAGCGCGCCGAGGAAACGGTTCATCTGGGCCACGGTGTCCTTGGGCGACTCGTACATGTCGACGATGGTCTTGATCTCGGACAGGGTCAGCCCCATGCGCTTGCCGCGCAGGGTCAGCTTGAGGCGGGTGCGGTCGCGCGCCGTGTAGACCCGGCTGCGCCCGCCCACGCCTTCGCGGCTCGGGCTTAGCAGCCCCTGGTCTTCATAAAAGCGGATCGCGCGCGCCGTGA
This sequence comes from Massilia glaciei, assembly GCF_003011895.2. Classification (GTDB taxonomy): domain Bacteria; phylum Pseudomonadota; class Gammaproteobacteria; order Burkholderiales; family Burkholderiaceae_D; genus Telluria_A; species Telluria_A glaciei. Next base: position 1,806 of record NZ_PXWF02000075.1, read on the forward strand.
CATCGAATTCGCGGGCCAGTTCGGCGATGGTATAGGTGGGCATGTGCGGCTCGGTTCGTGGTTCGATTGCAAGGGACGGCGCGGAATCGCTTAGAATCATGGGCATGGTTTCCGTTTACGTCAACGTCAACCCCATTGTAGCGCGCCGGCCACCCCCCCGAACAGGAAAGACCACCGTGAACCATCTCGAATCGCAACTCGACTACCCCCTCCGCCAGACCATCCCGGCGCCCGGCGCCACCCACGAGCTCGCGCCCGGCCTGCTGTGGCACCGCATGCCGCTGCCGTTCGCGCTCGACCATATCAACCTGTGGCTGCTGCGCGACGAGATCGACGGCGTCGGCGGCTGGAGCGCGCTCGACTGCGGCGTCGCCAACGACGCCACGCGCGCCGCCTGGGAGCGCGTGTTCACCGGGGGCATGGGCGGCGCGCCGCTGCTGCGGGTGCTCGCCACGCATTGCCACCCGGACCACATCGGCCTGTCGGACTGGCTGTGCGGGCGCTTCGGCGCGCCGCTGTGGATGAGCGCGGGCGAGTACGGCTTCGCGCGCATGATGTCGGCGGCCCTGCCCGGGGTCGACGGCAGCGCCGCCGTGCCGCATTTCCGGCGCCACGGCCTGGCCGACCCGGCGCTACTCGAGCGATTGCAAACCCGGCGCAATTATTACCCCTCGCTGGTGCCGGCCGTGCCCCAGTCCTACCGCCGGATGCAGGACGGCCAGCTGATTTTGGCGGGCGGACGCTTCTGGCGCGTGATCTGCGGCTTCGGCCATTCTCCCGAACACGTCGCGCTCCATTGCGCCGACCTCGGCGTGCTGATCTCGGGCGACATGGTGCTGCCGCGCATCTCGACCAATGTGTCCGTGTTCGCCATCGAGCCGGAGGGCAATCCGCTCCAGCAATACCTCGATTCCCTGGCCAGATTCACCGATTTGCCCGAAGACACGCTGGTTTTGCCCTCGCACGGCAACCCGTTCCGCGGGCTGCACACGCGCATCCGCCAGTTGCGCGAGCACCATGCGGCGCGCTTGGGCGAGGTGCTCGAGGCGTGCCGCGCGCCGCAATCGGCGGCCGACATCGTGCCATTGATGTTCCGCCGCCCGCTTGACGCCCACCAGCTGACCTTCGCCCTGGGCGAGGCGCTTGCCCACCTGCACAAATTGTGGGTCGACGGCCTGCTGCGCCGGAGCGCGGGCGGCGACGGCGTGCTGCGTTTCCAGCTCGCCTGAACTTGATGCAAGCCAAAGCGGCGGCCCGTGCGCGGGGCGGCGCGCCAGCGGGCGGCCTAGACTTGGGTTTTGCGGGACGGCGCGCTGCCTCAAGGCGCCCCGTCCGCCCAAGTGGTGAAATTTACAAATTGGCAATACAAAGCAGGTTTGTTAAAAATCTATCAAAATTTCACATCATTGTTACATCACGTTTACATGATTGTCACAATTGGTCTGCGATTTCCAGAGACTGACATTCATGTCGTTGCATGAAATAGTGCCACCCATGAATTCATCAAACGAACGCGAAAGTTTCAGCCTACGTCTGCAGGAGGCGCTGAAAAACGCCCATTACTCACCAGACAGTCCCACCCGCCTTGCCAGGGAATTTAACATTCGCTTCGACGGAAGGCCGATCACCGTGCACGCAGCCCGTAAATGGCTCGTGGGCGAGGCCATTCCCACCCAAGAGAAGCTGCGCATGATCGCCCAGTGGCTCGGTGTGCCGGCCGAGTGGCTGCGCTTCGGCGGCGCCGAAACGCCGAACCCGAGCGGCGATGCCGGCAACCCTTTATCGCGCTTCGAGTCGGCGGATGTGAAATTAATCGCCGATTTGCAGCGTTTGGACGAGCACCACCGGCAAATAGCGCGCGAATTTATTCGTATGCTCGTGAGAATAAACTACCAAAAGTAGCAAAATTCACAGTTGCCTGTAAGAAGTTGCGTTTTTCCGGCGCTGCCCCCTCACGCCAAAAAATTTCTGCAAAACACGGACGTGGCAATCTTGCGTCCCTTCAAAATAGCTCCCCACCCCGCGCTTCCCTTGCATGTCCGGCCCTCGCGACTATTGCGCCTTGTCAATCAAGTCGCCCATTGAAGTGTGACATGCACACATTCTTTCATGCATGCGGGAATGCGCATTGTGCTGCACAAAATCCGGATAGTGGCCCATAATCATAATGCAAGCCGCTTGGCACCTTGCTTGTCACCTTGCTTGTCACCTTGCTTGTCACCTTGCTTGTCACCTTGTTACGCAACGAAGCAGAGGATCACGCTTTCATATGAAAAGTAACTACAGCAATACCGCGCAACTCAAGGATTTAATGACTGTCCCGCCCATGACGGCAGCACAACACGCCGAAGTCATGCGCAAACGGATACAGCACCGCCGGATGGTCGAGGAAGCGAAGGAATTAAAAAAAGCCGACTGCTCGCACTTCGACAAGCGCTGAGCCAGGCCCGGAATGCCGCGCTCTCGAGGCGGGGCGGCTGTCGGCGCGTTGCGCCAGCCTGATCTCGCTGCCATGTGAAGCACCGCGCCCGGAACATCTGACGCGCTTGCTAAGCGCCCTCGGCTGCGCCCCTGAGCCCGTTCCAGCGCGGCGCGAGCGTGTGCTCGATGCCGAACAGGTCGATGACGCGGGCCACCGTGTGGTCGACCATCTCGTCGATGCTCGCCGGCCGGTGGTAAAAGCTTGGCAGCGGCGGAAACACGATCCCCCCCATCTCGGTCACCGACGTCATGTTGCGCAGGTGCGCCAGGTTGAACGGCGTTTCGCGCACCATCAGCACCAGCCGGCGCCGCTCTTTGAGCACCACGTCGGCGGCGCGCGCGATCAGGTTGTCGGACAGCCCGAGGGCGACGGCGGCCAGGGTTTTCATGGAGCACGGCGCGATCACCATGCCGTCGGACTGGAACGAGCCGCTGGCGATGGCCGCGCCGACGTCGCGGTTCTTGTGCACCACATGGGCCAGCGCCTCGACGTCGCGGCGCTGCATGTCGAGCTCCTGGTGCAGCGTCAGGACGGCGGCGTCCGACACCACGAGGTGGGTCTCGACGCCGGGCGTGGCGCTCAGCCGTTGCAGCAATCGCACGCCATACACCGCGCCGGTGGCGCCCGTGATGGCCACCACCAACCGGCGCGGCCTGGCATCAGGCATGGATCAGGGCTTTGAGCTCGCCCGACTCGAACATCTCGTTCATGATGTCGGAGCCGCCGATGAATTCGCCCTTGACGTAGAGCTGGGGGATGGTCGGCCAGTTCGAAAAATCCTTGATGCCCTGGCGTACTTCAGGGTCGTCGAGCACGTTGACGGTGGCGATGTTCTCGACCCCGCAGGCCTTCAGGATTTGGATCGCGCGGCCCGAAAAGCCGCATTGTGGAAACTGGGCGGTGCCCTTCATGAACAGCACCACGGGGGTGTTGGACACGGTTTCTTTGATCCAGGTTTGTACGTCGCTCATGGCTTGCCTCAGTGGGTGAAATGAATGGATGCCATCATTTTATAAGAAAACGCCGGCGCCGACACGCGCGAACGGCGGGCGCGGGCCGAGGAGCCTGTCGGACTTAGGATCGTCGGCTGCAAAAAGTGCTAAACGGTCCATATTTCGCCGCTTTCTCGGCCAATAGCTCGCTATTGGCACTGCGAAATCGTCAAAATCTGTCCTCGTCCAGCGTTTTTTGCCTCGACCGTTTCGCTTCGACTCCCTAAGTCCGACAGGCTCCTGGGCGCCCGCCCCGCCGACCTCCCACGCCCGCCAAAGCGTCTAGCCGCGCAGCTTGGCGAAGGCGGCCGCCATCGAGCCGCCGCCCGGCGCCGGCGCCTGTTTTTGCTGCTGTTGCTGCTGCGCCATGCGCTTGCCGTCGGTGCGGTCGGCGCGCTGCTCGGGCTTGCTGCCGGGCTGCGGCGCGCTGTCGGTCAGGCGCATGGTCAGCGCGATGCGTTTGCGCTTGGCGTCGACCTCCATGACCTTCACGCGCACCACCTGGCCCGCCTTGACCACGCTGTGCGGGTCTTTGACGAAGGTGTTCGACAGCGCCGAGATGTGCACCAGCCCGTCCTGGTGCACGCCGATGTCGACGAAGGCGCCGAACGCGGCCACGTTGGTGACCACGCCCTCGAGGATCATGTCGGGGCGCAGGTCGCTTATCTCCTCGACGCCCTCCTTGAAGGTGGCGGTGCTGAACTCGGGCCGCGGGTCGCGCCCCGGCTTCTCGAGCTCCCTGATGATGTCGCTGATGGTCGGCACGCCGAATTTGTCGTCGGCGTAGCGCGCCGGGTTCAAGCCCTTGAGCAGGGCGGTGTCGCCGATCACGGCGCGCATCTCCTTCTTGAGGTCGGCCAGGATCTTTTCGACCAGCGGGTACGACTCCGGGTGGACCGACGAGGCGTCGAGCGGGTTGTCGCCGCCCATCACGCGCAGAAAGCCGGCCGCCTGCTCGAACGTCTTGTCGCCCAGCCGGGGCACCGCCCTGAGCGCGGCGCGCGAGGCGAACGCGCCCTTCTGGTCGCGGTAGCTGACGATGCTCTGCGCCACCGCGCTCGACAGGCCCGAGACGCGCGCGAGCAGCGGCGCCGAGGCTGTGTTGACGTCGACCCCGACCGCGTTGACGCAATCCTCGACCACGGCGTCGAGCGAACGCGCCAGCTGGGTCTGGCTCACGTCGTGCTGGTACTGGCCCACGCCGATCGATTTCGGGTCGATCTTGACCAGTTCGGCCAGCGGGTCCTGCAGCCGGCGCGCGATCGAGACCGCGCCGCGCAGCGTCACGTCCATGTCGGGCAGCTCGCGCGAGGCGAATTCGGACGCCGAATAGACCGAGGCGCCGGCCTCGGAGACGACGATCTTGGTCAGCTTGAGTTCGGCGCGCTGCTTGATCAGGTCCTGGGCCAGCTTGTCGGTCTCGCGCGAGCCGGTGCCGTTGCCGATCGAAATGAGCGAGACCTGGTGTTTGGCCGCCAGCTGCCCCAGCGTGTGGAGCGATCCCTCCCAGTCGTTGCGCGGCTGGTGCGGGTAGATCACGGCGGTGTCGACCACCTTGCCGGTGGTGTCGACCACCGCCACCTTGACGCCCGTGCGCAGGCCGGGGTCGAGCCCCATGGTCGCGCGCGGGCCGGCCGGGGCCGCCAGCAGCAGGGCCTTCAGGTTGAGCGCGAAGACGTTGATCGCGTCGAGCTCGGCGCGCTCGCGCAGCGCGCCCATCAGTTCGGTCTCGAGGTGCATGAAGCTTTTCACGCGCCAGGTCCAGCGCGCCGTGTCGGCCAGCCACTTGTCGGCCGGGCGGCCCAGGTTTTTGATGCCGAAGGCGGCGCAGATGCGGCCCTCGCACGGGTTGTGCGGCGCGTCCCACTTCGGTTTCTCGGGCTCGGTGTCGAGCCGCAGCACCACCTCGAGCATGCCTTCGCGGCGCCCGCGCAGCAGCGCCAGCGCGCGGTGCGAGGGCACCGTCGAGATGGGTTCGGAATAATCGAAGTAGTCGGCGAATTTCTCACCGGCGTCCTCCTTGCCCGCCACCACCTTCGATTCGACCACGCCGTGCTCCTGCACGTGGGCGCGCAGCGCGGCCAGCAGCGCGGCGTCCTCGGCGAAGCGCTCCATCAGCACCTGGCGCGCGCCGTCGAGCGCGGCCTTGGCGTCAAGCACGCCCGGATTGTTGCCGTCGGCGCTGGTGAACGGCTCGCGCAGGTACTTGGCGGCCTCGTCCTCGGGGTTGAGGGCCGGGTCGGCCAGCAGCGCGTCGGCCAGCGGCGCGAGCCCAGCCTCGATCGCGATCTGGGCCTTGGTGCGGCGCTTTTGCTTGTAAGGAAGATACAAATCCTCGAGCCGGGTTTTGTCGAGCGCGTGCGTCAACGCGTCCAACAATGCGGGTGTCATCTTGTTTTGCTCGACGATTGAGGCGATGATGGCAGACCTGCGGTCCTCGAGTTCGCGCAGATAGCGCAGGCGCTCTTCAAGCAGGCGCAGCTGTATGTCGTCGAGCCCGCCCGTCGCCTCCTTGCGGTAGCGCGAGATGAAGGGCACGGTGGCGCCCTCGTCGAGCAGGGCGATGGCGGCGGCCACCTGCACCGGTTTGCAGACGAGTTCGAGGGCGAGGCGTTGTTCGATGGAGGGCAACATGGGGCGGCTTTCGGTGGGTCAAGGGCGGAATGATACCCAATCGGGGCGATCGCGCCAGTCTTGACATGCGAAATGGACTGTGTAAAGGATTGTGTAGACGCGATGTATACGCGACGAAAGTGTTGCTAAGTGCCATTTGTACGATGCCGAACAAAACAAAGCGGTGCACATGAAGGATAATATCGGCTGTTGTCGTTTTTGATACAGAATGCAAAGAACAATGCACACACTTGATCACACACGCGCGGAGGCCGGCGACGCTACCGCGCCCGGCCCTTCGGCGCCCGCGTCGGCCCCGCCGGCGGCGCTGCCGGCGCCGATCGCCGGCTGGCTGCAGCGGGTCGAGGCCGCGGCCCACCCGCAGCCCAAGCTGAGCGCCGAGCCGAAGGACCCCAAGGCCGCGCTCCACAAATACGTGTACGTGCTCGCGCCCACCAGCGGCGGCCGGCACGTGGCGCTGTGCCTGTGCAAGGCGCGCCTGCGCCCCAACGGCGACGTCGCCAGCGCCAGCGCCGTCAGCGAGGTGTTCTCGCTGCTCTCGGCCGCGCCCGGCTACCTCGAGCCCGACGACGAGGACCTGGTCCGGTTCTTCATCGCCATGCGCAGCGGCGCCACGCAGACGAGCACCGCGACCGAGCCCAAGGGCAAGATCGGCGCGATCCTGCTGCACATGCTGCTCGAACAGGAAAAATTGCTCTGGGCCAACTCCTGGCCCGACATGGCCAACGGCCTGGTCTATCCGCTGCAGGGCGGCGCGGTGCGCAAGGCCAACCTGGTGTGGCGCGACGAGGGCCGCAGCGCGCGCCTGGGCTGGCACGTCGAGCCGCCGGCCGGCGCCACCCACAGCGCGGCCGACCAGATCGACTACATGCTGCCGACCGACCCGCCGTGGTACATCGACAACCTGTCGTGCGGCGCGCTCGAACTCAACCGCGGCGGGGTCGAGATCTCGCTGGGCGAATTGCAGGCGCTCGTGGCGCAGGCCCCGGTGCTTAGCGGCAACGACAAGAAGCGCGTCTCGCAGCTGCTGCTCGCGCACGGCCTGCAGCAGCTGATGCCGCTGCCGCAGCCGCTGACCCAGCGCCTGCGCGACGACGTCAAGCCGCGCCCCCACCTCACGCTCGACAGCGCAAGCCTGGCCGACGGCGCCGGCGCGCGCTGGCACGACTACGCCGTGCTCGCCTTCGACTACGAGGGCCAGCGCATCTCGTTCGACCCGGCCCAGCGGGTGGTGCGCCAGGTCGGCGACATCACCGAGGTCATCGCGCGCGACACGGCGGCCGAGGCCGCCGCGCTGGCCACCCTGGCCGGGCTCGGCTTCCGCAAGCCCGGCACCGCGCCCCTGAACGGCCTGGCCGGCGCCCTGCAGCTCGACGGCCAGGCGCACTGGCTGCGCTTCGCCGGGGACGCGCTGGCGCGACTGTCAGACGCCGGCTGGCATGTGCAAAAGACCAATAAATACCGCTACGACGTGGTCGCGGTCGAGGACTGGTACGCCGACATCGTCCAGCCGCCCGAGGCCGGCAACGCGTGGTTCGAGCTCGAGCTGGGCATCGTGGTGCAGCAAAGGCGCGTGCCGCTGCTGCCGGTGCTGGTGCAGCTGATCCGCAGCGCGCCGAGCGACTTCGACCCCGACGTGCTGGCCGCCCACGGCGAGGGCGACCAGATGCTCGCCACCCTGCCCGACGGCGTGCGCGTGGCGCTGCCGTGGAGCCGGCTCAAGCCGATCCTCGCCACGCTCGGCGAATTGTATTTTTCGGACAAGATCAAGCAGCGGGTGCGCCTGTCGACGCTCGACGCCGGCCGCCTCGAGGAATTGGCGCGCGGAACCGAACTGCGCTGGTTTGGCGGCGAGCAGCTGCGCGAGACCGGCCGCAAGCTGAGCCTGTTCGGCGCGGTGCAGAAGGTGCCGGCCCCGGCCGGCCTGCGCGCCACCCTGCGCGACTACCAGGCCGACGGCCTGGCCTGGATGCAGTTCCTGCGCGAATACGACCTGGCCGGCATCCTCGCCGACGACATGGGCCTGGGCAAGACGGTGCAGACGCTGGCCCACATACTGGTCGAGAAGGAGGCCGGGCGCCTCACCGCGCCGGCGCTGGTGGTCGCCCCGACCAGCCTGATGACCAACTGGCAGGAGGAGGCGGCCCGCTTCGCCCCGGACCTGCGCGTGCTGCTGCTCCAAGGCAAGGAGCGGCTGGACCAGTTCGACAGCATCGACCAGTGCGACCTGGTGCTGACCACCTACGCGCTGCTGCCGCGCGACGAGGAGAAGCTGCGCGAGCACAGCTACCACCTGATCATCCTCGACGAGTCGCACTACATCAAGAACAACCGCTCGAAGGCGGCCCAGAGCGCCGGCCTGCTCAACGCGCGCCACCGCCTGTGCCTGACCGGCACCCCGCTCGAGAACCACCTCGGCGAGCTGTGGTCGCAGTTCCACTTTTTGCTGCCGGGCCTGCTGGGCGACGAGAAGACCTTCAACCACCAGTTCCGCCATCCGATCGAGCGCCAGGACGACCCGCTGCGGCGCAACCTGCTGAACCGCCGGATCAGGCCGTTCCTGCTGCGCCGCACCAAGGACAACGTGGCCAAGGAGCTGCCGCCCAAGACCGAGGTGGTGCGCAAGGTCGAGCTGTCGGGCGCCCAGCGCGACCTGTACGAGACGGTGCGCCTGGCGATGGACAAGAAGGTGCGCGACGAGATCGACAAAAAGGGCGTGGCGCGCAGCCAGATCGTGATCCTCGAGGCGCTGCTCAAGCTGCGCCAGGTGTGCTGCGACCCGCGCCTGGTCAAGGCGCTGCCGGCGCGCAAGCAGGCGAGCGGCTCGGCCAAGCTGACCGACCTGATGCAGATGGTCGACGACCTGCTCGACGAGGGCCGCAAGATCCTCGTGTTCTCGCAGTTCACCAGCATGCTCGCGCTGATCCAGGAGGAGCTCGACGCGCGCCGCATCCCGTACGCGCTGCTGACCGGCGACACCAAGGACCGCGCCGCCCAGGTGGCCGCGTTCCAGCAGGGCGCGGTGCCGATCTTCCTGATCAGCCTGAAGGCGGGCGGGGTCGGCCTGAACCTGACCGCGGCCGACACCGTGATCCACTACGACCCGTGGTGGAACCCGGCGGCCGAGAACCAGGCCACCGACCGCGCCTGGCGCATCGGCCAGGACAAGCCGGTGTTCGTCTACAAGCTGATCGCCAAGGGCACGCTCGAGGAGAAGATCCAGCTGCTGCAGCAAAAAAAATCGGACCTGGCGCAATCGATCCTGGCCGACGGCGAGGCCCACAAGATGGTCCTCACGCAGGAGGACCTGCAGGCGATCTTCGCCCCGCTCGAGGAATAGGCCGGGGGGCGGGGCGGGGGCGGCTATGCAAGGGGTAACTTTCCGCTCTATACTGCGTTGCCCCTTGCCAACGAAAGCGTCGATGACCCGTCCCGAGAACCCGCATCCCGCGCCCGGCGGCCAAGCGCGTTCCAATGGCGATCCGGCCAACCGGGGCGCGCCCGACCACCTCCACTTCCGCGCGATCGCCGAGCTCGAAGGCGACGTCGCCTTCGTCATCGACTGCGGCTCCGGCCTGCCCGGCTACATCAGCCCCGCCATCGAAACCTTGCTCGGCTACAGCGCCGACGAGTGCGCGCGCCATCCGGACGGATGGCCGGCGGCGCTGGCCGGCCTGTGCGCGGGCCTGCCGCAGCGCCTGCAACGGCTCGCCGATGGCGACCTGACGCGCCTGCGCGTGGTGCGCCGGTTCGCGCTGTCGCACCGGGACGGGCGCGAGGTGACGGTCGAAGCCGTCTCGGTGTTGCTTCAAAACAACGGCGAGGCGCCGCACGCGCTGGTCGGCCGGCTGCGCGACATCGGCCCGCGGATCGCGCGCGAGGCGGCCCGTGGCTGCTTCGCGCGCATGCTCAACCACGAATTCCGCACCCCCCTGTCGACCATCGACGGCGCCATCCAGCGCCTCGAGGCGACCGGCGCCGGCGCCGACGAGCCGACCCGGCGCCGCTACCGCAAGATCGGCGAGGCGGTCGAACGGCTGATCGGCCTGCTAGACGAGCACCTCTCGCCCGAGCGCGCCGCCGCCGCCGGCGCGCGCCACGCGCCCGACACGGCGGCCCCGCGCGCCCTGCTCGAACAGG
>NZ_PXWF02000076.1 GCF_003011895.2 Massilia glaciei
GCAGGCCGCGCCGGCGCGGCCTGCGCCGGCCGCCGCGGCGGGCGCCCCGCCGCCCCCCGGGCCCAAAAAGGCGGCCCCGCCGCCGTCCCGGAACACCCCCGCGAAACGGGCCTCGCCGTTCACGCCGACGCGCATGGCCGTGGCGCTGGTGGCGCTGGCCGGCGTCGGCGCCGGCCTCTTTTTTGTGATGGGCAGCGGCCCCAATCCGGTCAATATGGCCCAGCAGCAGGCGGCCCCCCCGCCCGCCTACGACGAACCCGAGGTGGCGCCGCCCGAACCGGCGCTCGACGCCGAGGAGCTGGCATGGAACAAGCTAGAGGCCACGCTCTCGGCCACGCCCGACGCCACGCCCGACGCAAACGCCGCCCGGCTGGGCGCATTCCTCGAGCAGTACCCGGCCGGCACCCACGCGCCCGCCGCGCGCGCGCGCCTGGCCGAGCTGCAGCCGCCGGTGGCAACGCCGGCGCCGGCGCCGGCGGTCCCCGCCCCCGCCGCGTCCGCGGCCGTGCCGGACGCGGCGCCGGCCGCGCCGGCCGCCGAGCTCTCGGCCAACTACACGCTGGCGATCAAACCGTGGGGCACCGTCTACGTCGACGGCAAGGAGCGCGGCGTGACCCCGCCGCTCAAGCGCCTTGCCCTGAGTGCGGGAAAGCATCAGATTCGCGTGGTGAACCCGAACTTCCCCACGTTCACGATGAACGTGAATATTACCTCCAAGAAAGGCGGCACGGTAGCGCACGATTTTTCGGCGGCGCGCAAATAAACCCATTAAAATTGCGGTATGAAAATATACCGACACCTCGCCGCCCTTCCCCTCCTCGCCAGCGCAGCCCTGTTCGCCGGTTGCGCCAACCCGCTCGCCGGCCTCAAGGCGGAAGCGGGCAAGCCCGTGCGGCCGGGCGCCGTTGCGGCCGACCAGCTCGCGCTGCGCCAGGGCATCGAGCTCTACAACGATGGCAAGTACAACGAGGCCATCAAGCGCCTGAGCGGCAACGAGATCAACGGCGCCAGCGCCAAGGAACTCCAGCTCGACGCCATCAAGCACATCGCCTTCAGCTACTGCGTCACCCAGCGCCAAGCGCTGTGCAAACTGCAGTTCGAAAAAGCGCTCAAGCTCGATCCGGCATTCAATTTGGCGCCGGGCGAGATCGGCCACCCGCTGTGGACCCCGGTGTTCCTGAAGACCAAAAAGGGAAAATGAATTTTTAACCGCAGGCATGAGCCAAATCGCCCGCCTTTCACGCATTACATGGTGATGGCACGGCGCACTGGCCCGACAAGACGGGGACCGGCGCCATGCGCGGTCGCCGTTTTTTTTCGCCTGCAGTTTTTCACTTCCCCCTAGGAGGCTGTCGGACTTAGGGAGTCGAAGCGAAAAAAGTGCCGGGTGAGGACAGATTTTGACGATTTCGCAGTGCCAATAGCGAGCTATTGGCCGAGAAAGCGGCGAAATATGGACCGCCCGACACTTTTTGCAGCCGACGATCCTAAGTCCGACAGCCTCCTAGGAGTCACACCATGGTCTGCAACAAACTACGCGCCGCCGCCGGCGCCCTGCTCATCGCCGCCACCTTCCACGCCCACGCCGCCGACGAGCCGCTGCGCGCCGACGCCGGCTTCAAGCCGGCCGAGATGGCGGCCACGCTCATGCGCCCGGACAACAACGCCGCCACCGTCAGGGGCATCAAGCGGCTCGCGATCACCGCCTTCGACGTCGAATTCGTCACCAAGGGCTCGGCCGCGGCCAGCGCCACGGCGATCGGCAGGAGCGGCACCGCGAATGTCTCGATGACGGTCACGCTCAAGGGCGTCGACGACCCCGATTTCCAGGCGATCGTGGCCCAGTTGTATGCCGACTTCGTGCGCGAGGTGAAGGCGGCCGGCATCGAGCTGGTGCCGACCGAGACCATCATGGCCTCGGCCGCCTACCGCAAAATGGCCGCCGGCGGCAAATCCTCGCCCCACAGGAAGGGCGGCACCGAGCCGGCCACCGTGGTCGCGCCCGAAGGCCGCCCGATCATGGGGCTGAGCCTGGCCGTCAAGGGCGGCGGCCTGGCCGCGCTGGCCAACTTCGGGGCGGTCGCCGGCGGCGTCTTCAGCGGCGTCGAGTTGCAAAAGGAGCTAGACGCCACGCTGGCGCAGGTGCGCATGGTGGTGCGTTTCGTCGACCTCAACAAAAGCAGCTCGGGCTTCCTGAACCGCATCTCGGGCGAGGCCAAGGTCAGCGCCCAGGTCAACCCGGCCATCGCGGCGGGCGACACCAACCTCAATTTGCAAAGCGGCGCCGGCGGTGAGCGCTTCAGCCTGCAGCGCGCGCTGCTGCTCGACGGCGGCGCGATCCCCGAACTCAAGGACACCAGTTCGGTGGCGGGCAACGTCGGCCTGGCGGTGTTGTCGTTCGCGATCGGCAAAGGGGGCTCATCGAGCGTGGTGGAAAAGGAGGCCGTCGCCGACCCGGCGCGCTACCGCGCCGTGCTCGGGGGCGGCCTTGGCAGCGTCGGCAGCATGATGGTCGAGCAGTTGAAAACCCTGCGTTGAAGTGCCGGCGCGGCGCGCCGCGCCAACCCGTCCGGGCAAAAAAAAACGCTGCCATCAGATGGCAGCGTTTTTTTATCACGGGCGCTTTTAGTTGCGGACCACGCGCTTGTATTCATTGGTGCGGGTGTCGATTTCGATGACGTCGTCGGTGCTCACGAACAGCGGCACTTGCACGGTGTGGCAATGCGCTTCGATCGCGTTCTCGATCTTGGCTTCCTTGAGGACGTTGCCCGAAGTGTTGCCCTTGACGGCAGGCTCGGAGTAGGCGACCTTGCGCGCGATGGTGGTCGGCAATTCGACCGAAATGGCCTTGTCGTTGTAGAAAACGGCTTCGCATTCCATGCCGTCTTTGAGGTAGTGCAGCGCTTCGCCGAGGTTTTCTTCTTCGATTTCAAACTGGTTGTAATCGGCGTCCATGAACACGAACAGCGGATCGGCGAAATACGAATAGGTCACCGGCTTTTTATCGAGGACGATGACGTCGAATTTGTCGTCGCCGCGGAACACGTTTTCGGCGGGGCTGTCCGTCAGGAGGTTTTTCATCTTCCATTTGTAGGTGAAGCCCGTGCGGCTCGAACCGTTGACGTCGGAGCGCAACACGATCATTGGCTTGCTGTCGACCATGATGATATTGCCAACGCGAATTTCTTTTGCAGGTTTCATAAAGAGTGTACGTAAAAAGTGGGTTGCATGAAAATCATCTGTCGCCCGCTGGCGGGAAGCGCCAGCAGCTCACGTTTGATTCGAGTAAAAATACGGTAGAAATTAACCGAGCATTTTACCCTATATTTGCGCCATCACGAACCAGGCGCGGCGGCAAACGCGAGCAAATTGCCGGCCAGATCGCCGTTTTCGCGCATTTGCCGCCGCCACGCCCGGGCGTGCGGCGCCAGTTCGGCCATTTCGGCGTCGAATCGTTTCCACAGCAGCGGCCAAGCGGCCGGCGCGTCGGGGCGCGCGGGCGGCGCCCCGTTCCAGCACAAAGAAAAATCGGAGAGCGCGGCCAGGCCCGGGGATAAAACGGCCGGCGTGGCGCCGGCATAGCGGCCCAAAAAGGCGCGCAGTTTTTTATGGTGCAGGTTTTCGTCCTGCGGATAAATATGCCAGATGAACGGCCTGCCCGCCCATTGCGCGCGCACGAATGAATCCTCGCCGCGCACGAAATTGAGGTCGCACGCCCACAACAGCTTGTCGTAGTCCGGCTGGGAGACGAACGGGATCACGCGCACCGTCAGCGCCCCGCGCGTGCGGGCAGCGCCGGCCCCCGCCCCGCCTTCAAAAAAATCGTGCAGCGCGGCCGGCGCCACCCCTTCCGGGACCAGGCAGGTGAGCGCGCGCGCGCCGTCGCGCCAGGCGCCAAACAGCGCCGCCACCGGCGCGTCCGGATAGCAGAACAACGAGACCTTGGTCGCGGCCCGCTCGGCCGCGTCCAAGCCAAGCCCCGCGAGGAACGCCGCCACGCCCGCCGGCTCGGACTGGAACCGTTCGCGCCGCGCGTCGAGCCCGGCTTCGCGCAGCAGCCCCCCGGTCTTGCCCGTGAAGCCCGGAAAAAAGAAGTGCTTGGTCAGCGGCAGGCGCGGATGGGGCGACGGCAGCGTGTGGCAGCCCTCGACCCACTCCTCGGCGCTCAAGCCTTCGAGGTTGAGCCAGACCGGCCGCGGCGTGCATTGCGCCATGGCCGCGATATAGCCGGGAGGAATGTCGCAGGCGAAGAATTCGATGACGATGCCGGCCACCTCGTGCGGCGCGAACACGCCGTGCTGGTCGCGCCAGTGCCGCACCGCGACCCCTTCGAGCATCTGCGCCGCAGCGCCTTGCGCCAGCGCGGGGCAGATCCGCTTGAAGCTGGCAAGGTCGTCGACCCACAGGGTCACGGCCACCCCGTGCTCGTGCTGCAACTGGCGCGCGAGGCGCCAGCAAATGCCGATGTCGCCGTAGTTGTCGACGACCCTGCAGAACAGCGCCAGCGTGCGTGCTTGTGTTTTGTTGGTTTTGTCGGACATGGGCACTCGGGGGCAATCGGGCGCGAGGTCGGCGCCGGGGCAGTTTCGGGCCGCCATTTTAACGTACTTCCTGACGTATTTCCTTTTCGGCGGCCGGGTTGCCGGGCGGCTGCGCCACTTCTGCTCGGCGTGCGATGGATAGCAAGATGAGCAAAACTTCAAGCCCGCGCGCGTGTCCAAAATTCTCCCAACGGGAGCGCGCATGGCGTTCAGGAACCGGCACCATGCACGCGGGAACCGAATGGGATTTTCGTCCGGCACCGCGTTGCGTGCCGGACGCCTTAGGCACAAGGGAAGGCAGTCGCCGTCAACTAACATATGGAGAAAGTCATGAATGAGTTTCAGCAATATGGATATGGCCAGCAACTCGCACCACAGGGATTTTTTGGCGGCATGATCGGCGCGCCACTCGGCGGCATGATCGGCAAGGGCATCGGGGGCCTGTTCGGCGGCTCCAACCTGGGGCAGCAGATCGAGCAGATGGCCGGAGGCATCGGCGGCGCGATCCTGCCGTTCGGCGCGGACCCCGTTGCGGCGGCGTACGCGCAGCAGGCACAGCAGCAACAACTGCAGCAACAACTGCAGCAGCTGCAGCAACAGCAACTCCAGCAGCAGCTCCAGCAACAGCTCCAGCAACAGCAGCAGATGCAGCAAGCGCAACAAGGGCAGCAGGGCCAGCAGATGTCGCCGCAGGGCTGGTTCGGCAACCGCATCGGGCAGGTGGGCCAGCCGCTGGGCGGCGCGATCGGCGGCCTGTTCGGGCAGCAGGGGGTCGGCAGCGCCATCGGCGGCGCCGCGGGCCAGTTGGGCCGTATGCTGCCCTTTTCGGCCGATCCGCTCGCCGCCGCCTACGCACAGCAGGCGCAGCAGGCGCAACTCGCGCAGCAACAGCAACTCAATCCCCAGGGCTGGTTCGGCAACCTGATCGGCCAGGTCGGCCAGCCGCTCGGCAGCGCCATCGGCGGCGCCTTCGGACAGGGCAGCCTGGGCGGCACGATCGGCGCCGCCCCCGGCCAGCTCGGCCGCCTGCTGCCGTTCGGCGCCGACGCCGGCGCCATGGGGGCACAAGCGGGGGCGCAAGCACCCCAGCAGCAACTGCAGCAGCAAATCCAGCAGATCCAGCAGCAACTGCAGCAACAGCAAATCCAGTTCGCGCAACTGGCGCAGGCGCTGGGGCAGCAGGGGCAACAGGGGCAGCAGGGGCAGATCAGCCCGCAAGGCTGGTTCGGCAATCTGCTCGGCCAGGTCGGCCAGCCGCTCGGCGGCGCGCTCGGCGGCATGCTCGGCAACTCGGGCCTGGGCAGCACCATTGGCGGCGCCGCCGGCCAGCTCGGCCGCATGCTTCCGTTCGGCAGCGATCCGCTCGCCGCCGCCTACGCGCAACAAGCCCAGCAGGCCCAACAAGCCCAATTCGGCCAGCCTCCGCAGTTCGGTCAGCAGGCGGGCAACTACAACACCGGCTACCAGGGCCAGCAAACCCTGCACTGATACCCGCCGCAGGCGCATCGGCGCAGACCCGTCCGGCCCCGGATGGGTTTGCGCCCCCCCCAAGGAGAGCGACATGCCCCCGTTGCACACAGGAGCCGACAAGGCCCGTTACCTCGTCCGCGCCGTCGGCGACGCCGTCTCGCTCGCCGAGTTCCTCAACATTGTCCGCGTCGACCCGGAGGTCGACATCGTCAGCGAGATCGGCCCCAAGCACGCGCCGCACACGGTGGTGCTCGAGATGAGCTCCGCCAAAGCGCGCGCACTCGAAGAAGGCTTCAGCAAATCCCATCAACTCATGATCGAGCCGGACCGCCCGCTGTCGCTGTTCGACTAGGCGCCGCAGGCCCGACCCGTCGCAAAGGAAGTCATATGGCCAAGTCACCCGATGGCGGACCAGCCGGTTCGTCAGAATTCCCATCACAGTTCGACGAAGCACCACAGCAAGACAACCCCGAGCGCCGCACCGCACCGCGCGGCGGGGGCGCGCAGCGCAACGCGGGCGGCGCGAACACGCCCGCGTCGGCCGGCCCCGACGCCGCCGCGCCCGCGCCAGCGCCTGCAGCCCAGTCCCAGGACCAGGGCCGGCACGTCGGCGAGCGTAAAAAGCGTTTCCTCGTGGCGCCTCGGCAAATGGCCGATGGCATGCACATGCTGGGCGTCGCGCCCTTGCAGTTCGGCGCCGTCGAGCAGGCTTTGCGCAACAGTCCCGACATCGAGGTGGTCGACAAACTGGTCGCCAAGAACACCATCGGCGCGTTTTCCGACGGCATGGGCGGTGAACGCGCAGTGCTCGTGGCGCGCATGACCGACAACAAGGCGCGCCAGTTGCATCAGCAGGGACAAGGCCAATTGCTGGTCGAGCGCGACCAGCACCTGGTCCTGCACGAGCCCTTCCTCGCGGCGCCTGGCATGGTCACCGGAATGCTTGCGCCGACCGGCGAGGCCAGCACCACCGTCATCACCGTGCTGGGCAGGGACGGCGCGCCGCTGGCCGGGGCCGAGGTCACCTTGTTCGGCAACCTGCTGCCGGCGACCGCCGTCACCGACGACAACGGCCAGGCGCAGGTGCGGTTGTTCGGCGAGACCGGCGACGCCGTGCGCGGCCTGTACGTCAAGCCCAAGTCCGACCACTGGAGCTTTTACCAGCGCGACCCCGACCTGCGCGCCGACGAGCCAAACGTGGTGGGCCTGCGCGCATTGTCCGAATGGCCGCCGTTGCCCGGCTTCCCCCAAAAACCGGGCTACGGCTGGGGCCAGAAGGCGATGCGGCTCGACCAGCTGCTGGCCAGCCACCGCGGCTAGGGCATCAAGGTCGCCGTGATCGATTCGGGCGCGGCCACCACGCACCAGAACCTGCAACAGGTGCGCGCCGGCTTCGACATCATCCACAAGTCGAGCAAGCCCGACGGCTGGAACCAGGATTCGCTCGGCCACGGCTCGCATTGCACGGGCGTGATCGCCGGCGCCGACATCGATTCGGGCCTGCGCGGCTTCGCGCCCGACTGCGAGATCCACGCCTGCAAGCTGTTCCCCGGCGGCCAGATCAGCCAGCTCATCGAGGCGCTCGAATACTGCATCGAACAACAGATCGACGTGGTCAACCTGAGCCTGGGCGGGGCCGAGCCGTCCGAGGCGCTCGAGCAGCAGATCGTGCGCGCCAAGCGCGCCGGCATCGCCTGCATCGTCGCCGCCGGAAATTCCGGCGGGCCGGTGCAGTACCCGGCATCGTCGCCCAATGTGCTCGCGGTCGGCGCGATCGGCAAGCTCGACGAATTCCCGCCCGACAGCTACCACGCGCAGACGCTGACCCAGAGCGTCGACGCCAACGGCTTCTTCCCGGCCAGCTTCAGTTGCTTCGGGCCGCAGATCGCCGTGTGCGACCCCGGCGTGGCGATCCCCTCGAGCGTGCCGCCCGATAATTTCGCCGCCTGGGACGGCACCTCGATGGCCGCGCCCCACATCACGGGACTGGCCGCGCTGGTGCTGGCCCACCATCCCGACTTCCAGTCGGCCTACCGGGCGCGCGGGCCCGAGCGGGTCGAACGCCTGTTCCAGATCATCAAAATGAGCGCGCGCGTTGTCGGCCTCGGCGGGGCGACGCGCACCGGCCTCGGCCTCGGCCTGCCCGATGTGCTCGTTGCGGTCGGCCTGCAGGCGCCGCCGCAAGCGCTGGCGCAACAGCAGGCGCAACAGCGGGCGGCCATGCCCGGCGCAGCGATCGGCGGCGCGTTCGGCGGCGCCGGCCTCGGACAAGGGTTTGGGCAAGCGCTCGGGCAACCGTTCGGGCAAGGGTTTGGACAAGCGCTCGGGCAAGGGTTTGGACAAGCGTTCGGGCAACAGTTCGGACAAACCGGCGGCCGCGCGATGGCGCCGCTCGCGTTCGGCGGCATGGGGATGGCGGACGTCGATCCGAACTGGGCTGCCTACGCGGCATTCGTGGCGCCGGTGCTGTATCCACAGCAAATGGGCCAGATGCCGGGAGTGCCGTTCGGAATGCCGCCGCGCGGCTTCGGACCGGGTGGCTGGCAGTAAAAAGGCGAAAAAAAACCGAAAAGAGCCAAAAAATGGCCGAAAAAAAACCGGAGCACCTATACGCGCATGCGCGTTGGTCTGCTCCGGTTCTTCAACTGGCGTCCCCAAGGGGATTCGAACCCCTGTACTCACCGTGAAAGGGTGATGTCCTAGGCCTCTAGACGATGGGGACAGAAAACTGTCCTGCGGCGACTGCATCACCGCGGCCCAAGCAACGTTTGCACGTTGCGCACTACGAATCCTGGCGTCCCCAAGGGGATTCGAACCCCTGTACTCACCGTGAAAGGGTGATGTCCTAGGCCTCTAGACGATGGGGACCTTGAACTGCTGCCTGCTTGTCGGCTAAATTGTAAGGCTAAAATTGCTGTGAAACCTACTGCATCTTCGATTGGTGGAGGTAAGCGGGATCGAACCGCTGACCTCTTGCATGCCATGCAAGCGCTCTCCCAGCTGAGCTATACCCCCGTCGGCGAAGAGCAACAGTACCAACAAAAAACCCTGACGAATCAGGGCGTTCAGCGGCACCAAACTGCGCGTTTTGCGTCGTGCGCCCGGCTTGCTGCGACCGTTCCGGCGTACCACGCGAATCCTGGCGTCCCCAAGGGGATTCGAACCCCTGTACTCACCGTGAAAGGGTGATGTCCTAGGCCTCTAGACGATGGGGACCTTGAACTGCTGCCTGCTTGTCGGCTAAATTGTAAGGCTAAAATTGCTGTGAAACCTACTGCATCTTCGATTGGTGGAGGTAAGCGGGATCGAACCGCTGACCTCTTGCATGCCATGCAAGCGCTCTCCCAGCTGAGCTATACCCCCGTCGGCGAAGAGCAACAGTACCAACAAAAAACCCTGACGAATCAGGGCGTTCAGCGGCACCAAACTGCGCGTTTTGCGTCGTGCGCCCGGCTTGCTGCGACCGTTCCGGCGTACCACGCGAATCCTGGCGTCCCCAAGGGGATTCGAACCCCTGTACTCACCGTGAAAGGGTGATGTCCTAGGCCTCTAGACGATGGGGACCTTGAACTGCTTTTTTTACTGCTTTTTTTACCACTTTTGCTTACTACTTTTTTTACCACACCCTGGCGAGGGGCTGCCGCTTTTTCGTTTTTCTTCGATTTGGTGGAGGTAAGCGGGATCGAACCGCTGACCTCTTGCATGCCATGCAAGCGCTCTCCCAGCTGAGCTATACCCCCGTCCGGCGAAGAAGCAGAATTATAGCCTACGCACTTGCATTATGCAAATAGCGAATCCCCTAAATTACTGAGATTTTTCAAGCCGCGCCAAAACAGTCTCGCGGCCCAGCAATTGGATCACCGCGTCGATGGCCGGGGTCTGCAACTGGCCCGTCAGGATCAGGCGCAGCGGCATCGCCATTTGCGGCATCTTGAGCGCGTTGGCGGCAAGCACCTCCTTGAGCATCGCGGCGATCGCCTCCTTGCTCCACTCGAGCGTGCGGCAACGTTCGTGGAACTGCGCCAGCGCCGGCTTGACCGCCTCGGTCAGGTGCTGCGCCATCAGGGCCGGGTCCGGCTCGGGCGTGCGGTAGAACAACATCGCGGCCTCGGCCAGCTCGACGACCGTGTTGGCGCGCTCCTTGAGCAGCGCCAGCACGCCGGCCAGATCGGGCGCGCCGTCGAAGGCGGCGCCCTTGTCCTCCATGAACGGGCGCGCCAGCGCGGCCAGGCGCGCGTTGTCGGCCAGCTTGATGTAGTGGTTGTTGAGCCAGTTGAGCTTCTCGTGGTTGAATTGCGCCGCCGACGCCGTCAGGTGCTCGAGGTTGAACCACGCGCAGAACTGCTCCATCGAAAACACTTCGTCGTTGCCGTGGCTCCAGCCCAGGCGCGCCAGGTAGTTGAGCAGCGCCTCGGGCAGGTAGCCCTTGGCCGGGTAGTCCATCACGCTGACCGCGTCGCGCCGCTTCGACAGTTTCTCGCCCTTGTCGTTGAGGATCATCGGCAGGTGGCCGTACAGCGGCAGCGGCGCCCCGATCGCACGCAGGATGTTGATCTGGCGCGGCGTGTTGTTGACGTGGTCGTCGCCGCGCAGCACGTGCGTGATCGCCATGTCCCAGTCGTCGACGGCGACGCAGAAGTTGTAGGTCGGGGTGCCGTCGGGGCGCGCGATGACGAGGTCGTCGAGCTCGCGGTTCGAGATCGTGATGGTGCCCTTGACCACGTCGTCCCAGCTGACGTCGCCGTCTTGCGGGTTCTTGAAGCGCACCACCGGCTTGCGCCCGGCCGGGACCGGCGGCAGCGCCTTACCGGTGTCGGGGCGCCAGGTGCCGTCGTAGCGCGGCTTTTCGCCAAGTTCGGTGGCACGCTCGCGCATCGTCTGCACCTCGTCGGGCGAGGAGTAGCACAGGTAGGCCGTGCCCGCCTCGAGCATCTGGGCCACCACCTCGCGGTAGCGTTCCATGCGCCGCATCTGGTAGAACGGGCCCTCGTCGTGCCCGAGGCCGAGCCACTCCATGCCCTCGATGATCGCCTGCACCGCCTCGGGCGTGGAGCGCTCGAGGTCGGTGTCTTCGATGCGCAGGATGAAGGTGCCGCCGAAGTGGCGGGCGAACGCCCACGAATAGAGCGCCGTGCGGGCGCCGCCTAGATGGAGGTAGCCGGTCGGGCTGGGGGCAAAACGGGTGCGGACGACGGTCATGGCATGGCTGCGGGGTGGCCGCATAATGTGTAAAGCGCCATTTTACCGCGTCCGCGCGCGCGCCCGGGCCGCCGCCGGGGCGGCTTTGTGCTCAGAGGCTGAGAGTTTTTCGGACGTGCCCGAGCAGCGCGCCAGAAGGTGGCCGATCGAGGCGCAAAGCACAGCCATAGCCCGGGCTATGGCGAGCATTTGCAACGACGAGCGGGCGCTTTCCGGCGGGATGAAAGGGCATGGTCGAAAGACTCTCAGCCTCTCAGGCGGGCGCGCCGCCTCCGGGCCGGGCCAGCCGCGCCACCAGCGCGACCAGTTCGCCCTGCTCGACCGGCTTGGTCAGGAACGCCTGGTAGCCGGCGCCAAGCGCCCTGCGCCGGTCCTCGGCGCGCGCGAACGCGGTCAGCGCGATGGCAGGCAGCGCGCCGCCCCCGCCGGCGCCGAGCGCGCGCACGCAGCGGATCAGCTCATAGCCGTCGACCTTCGGCATGCCGATGTCGCTGATCAACAGGTCGGGCCGCCCGCGCGCCAGCAGCGCCAGCGCCTCCGCCGCCGAGGCCGCGCCGAGCACGCGCGCGCCGCATTCGTGCAGCAGGCGCACCAGCAGCGCCAGCGTGTCGGGCTCGTCGTCGACCGCGAGCACGGTCAGGCCCGCCAGGTCGGC
>NZ_PXWF02000077.1 GCF_003011895.2 Massilia glaciei
GCGGCGGCCGGGCCGCGCGCGGCCCCCGACCGGGCCGGCGAGCTGGCGCGCCGCCTGCGCAACGTGTTCGCCGCCGACGTCCCGGTGCGCCGCGCCGAGCTCGAACTGGCGATCCAGAAGGAGAACCGGGAGGCCGCCGGACGCGTCCTGCACGGCATCCGCGGCAGCGCCGCCTACGTCGGCGCGGCCGAACTCACTGTGCTGTGCGCCGAGCTCGAGGCGGCCGCCGACGGCGGGCGCTGGGGCGCGGTGCGCGCCGGCTGGCCGGCGCTGTGCGCGCTGCTCGACGATTTCGTGCCGTAGGGCCGGCGCGCGCGGGCCCGGTGGCGGGGCAGATTTACGCGCGCCGGCCGCACGCATAAGGTAGAATTCGCCTCGTGAATCGGCTGCGGGATTTGCCGTGTTGCGCTCCCGGCCCCGGCAAATGGGCAGTACCCATCAAGGATCCGCATGAAAGTATTAGTGGTTGATGACGACGTCATTTCGCGCATGGTGCTGATGCACCTGATCGACAGCTGCGGCACGTTCGACATCCTCGAGGCCGAAGACGGCGCCGACGCCTGGGAGCGCCTCGAGCGCGGCCTGCGCCCGGCGATCTGTTTCTGCGACCTGCGCATGCCGCGCCTGTCGGGCATGGACCTGCTCGCGCGGGTGCGCGCCGAGCCGTCGATGGCCGACATGCCCTTCATCCTGGTGTCCTCGGCCACCGACAACGACACCATGCGCCAGGCCAGCGGCCTGGGCGCGGCCGGCTACATCGTCAAGCCGTTCCAGGCCGAGCAGGTGCGGGTGCACCTGGCGGCGCTGTGCGGGCCGGCCGCGCCGTCGCCGCACCACGCCGAGGCGCCGCTCGACACCATGGAGCGCCTCGGCATCAACGCCGAACGGCTGCTGGTCTACCTCGGCGGCTACCAGAACCAGCTCGCCGCCGCCAGCGCCGAGCTCGCCGCGCTGCTCGCCGCCGGCGACCCGCAAGCCGCCGCGCTGCGCCTCGAGCGCCTGCGACTGGGCGGAGAGACGCTCGGCCTGACCGGCGTGGTCGACCGGTTCAAGGCGGTCCCGGCGGCGCTGCCGGGGGTGCCCGAACTGGACCTGCTGCTGGCCGACGCGGTGCGCGCGGTGCTGCGCCAAAGCGACATTGTGCGGCGCAACCATGCTCCGGCGTAAGGGCCGTCGAGATATTGCTTGATGTTGTGATTGTTTAGAACTAAAGTATCCAAGGGAATTCCGACGGACACTTTTTTCCAGGCCGACCATGACACGCACGACCGCAGCAGCGCTCAGTTGTTCGGGCTACGAGGACGATTTCGCCCGCAGCCACCTGCCACCGCCGGCCCAATGGCCCGAGTTCCGCTTCGACCTGCCCGAGCTGCGCTACGCCGATCGCCTCAACTGCGTGGCCGAACTGCTCGACGCCGCCGTCGCGCGCGGCGGCGGCGCCCGCACCGCCATCGTCGGCGCCGACGGCAACTGGACCTATGCCGGGCTGCAGGCGCGGGTCGACCGCATCGCGCACGTGCTGCGCGCCGACCTCGGGCTGGCCAGCGGCAACCGCGTGCTGCTGCGCGGGGCCAACAACCCGATGTTGGCCGCCTGCCTGCTGGCCGTGCTCAAGGCCGGCTGCATCGCGGTGCCGACCATGCCGCTGCTGCGCGCGCGCGAGCTGGCCACGATCGGCGCCAAGGCGCGCGTCGACGCGGTGCTGTGCGCAGACGGCCTGCGCGCCGAGATCGACGCGCTCGCCGGGCCGCCCGCGCCGGTGTTGTTTTTCGGCGCCGCCGGGGGCGCCCATGGCGCCGATGGCGCGCGATCGCTCGAAGCCCTGATGGCGCGCCACGACGCGCCCTTCGCGGCGGCCGACACGGCGGCCGACGACGTCTGCCTGATCAGCTTCACCTCGGGCACCACCGGCGTGCCCAAGGGGACCATGCACTTCCACCGCGACCTGCTGGCCATCTGCGACTGCTTCCCGCGCCACACGCTGGACACGCGCGCCGACGACATCTTCATCGGCACGCCGCCGCTCGCGTTCACCTTCGGCCTGGGCGGCCTGCTGCTGTTTCCGATGCGGGTCGGCGGCGCCACCGTGCTGCTCGAAAAGCTGACCCCCGAAGCGCTGCTCGCGGCGATCGAAAAACACCGCGCCACTATCTGCTTCACGGCGCCGACCTTCTACCGCCAGATGGCGCCGCTGGCCGCCAAATACGACCTGGCCAGCCTGAGCCGCACCGTCTCGGCCGGCGAGGCGCTGCCGCTGGCCACGCGCGAGGCCTGGCAAAAGGCGAGCGGCCTGCGCATGATCGACGGCATCGGCGCGACCGAGCTGCTGCACATCTTCATCTCCGCCGCCGGCGACCAGATCCGCCCCGGCGCGACCGGCAAGCCGGTGCCCGGCTACCAGGCCTGCATCCTCGACGGGGACGGCGCGCCGGTGGGCCCGGGCGTGGTCGGCCGGCTCGCGGTCAAGGGCCCGACCGGCTGCCGCTACCTCGACGACGCGCGCCAGAGCGACTATGTGCTGGACGGCTGGAACCTGACCGGCGACGCCTACGAGATGGACGCCGACGGCTATTTCTACTACCGCTCGCGCACCGACGACATGATCATCTCGGCCGGCTACAACATCGCCGGGGCGGAGGTCGAGGAGGCGCTGCTGCGCCATCCGGCGGTGCTCGAATGCGGCGTGATCGGGCGCGCCGACGTCGAGCGCGGCCAACTGGTCGAGGCGCACGTGGTGCTCAAGGACGGCTTCGGGGCGGATCCGGCGATGGCGCTGGCGCTGCAAGAGTTCGTCAAGCAGGGCATCGCCCCCTATAAATATCCGCGCTCGGTCAAGTTCACCGACAAGCTGCCGCGCACCGAGACCGGCAAGCTGCAGCGCTTCAAGCTGCGCGCGTCGTAACACCAACTTATCGAGCCTATGAACATCGTCTGCATCGGCGGCGGCCCCGCCGGTTTGTATTTCAGCCTGCTCATGAAGAAGCAGGACCCTCGCCACCAGATCACGGTCGTCGAGCGCAACCGCCCTTACGACACCTTCGGCTGGGGCGTGGTGTTCTCGGACCAGACGCTGGGCAACCTGGCCAACGCGGACGAACCGACCGCGCGCGCGATCCTGGGCGCGTTCAACCACTGGGACGACATCGACGTCTTCTTCAAGGGCGAGAGAATCACCTCGGGCGGCCATGGCTTTTGCGGCATCGGGCGCAAGCGCCTGCTCAACATCTTGCAGGAACGCTGCGAGGAGCTCGGCGTGCAACTGGTGTTCGACAGCGAGGTGAAGGACGACCAGGCGCTCGCCGCGCAGTACGGCGCCGACCTCGTGATCGCCTCCGATGGCCTCAACAGCCGGATCCGCGCGCGCTACGCCGCCAGCTACTTGCCGCAGGTCGAGGCGCGCCGCTGCCGCTTCGTCTGGCTCGGCACGCGCAAGAAGTTCGCCGCCTTCACGTTCGCCTTCAAGCAGACCGCGCACGGCTGGTTCCAGGCCCACATCTACCAGTACGACGGCGAGACCTCGACCTTCATCGTCGAAACGCCCGAGGAGGTATGGCGCGCCTGCGGCCTCGAGGACATGACGCCCGAGCAGGGCATCGCGTTCTGCGAGGACTTGTTCGCCGAGCAGTTGGACGGCCACAAGCTGATGTCGAATTCGGCGCACCTGCGCGGCTCGGCCATGTGGATCACCTTCCCGCGCATCGTGTGCGGGCGCTGGGTGCACTGGAACGGCGCCGTGCCGGTGGTGCTGATGGGCGACGCCGCGCACACGGCGCACTACTCGATCGGTTCGGGCACCAAGCTCGCGCTGGAGGACGCGATCGAGCTGGCGCGCTGCTTCGGCCAGCACCTTGAGCGCGCCGCCGCGCTCGACGCCTACGAGCGGGCCCGATCGGTCGAGGTGATCAAGATCCAGAGCGCGGCGCGCAACTCGATGGAGTGGTTCGAGAACGTGGCCCGCTACACGGCGCTCGAGGCGCCCCAGTTCGCGTACTCGATGCTCACCCGCAGCCAGCGCCTGTCGCACGAGAACCTGCGCCTGCGCGACGCCGGCTACGTGGCCGGCTATGAAGAATGGATCGCCGGGCGCGCCTGCGCCCAGGCCGGCGTGGCCGCGCCCAAGAATGTCCGGGTGCCGCCGATGCTCACGCCGTTCCGCCTGCGCGCTGTCACGCTCAAGAACCGGATCGTGGTCTCGCCGATGGCGCAGTATTCGGCCGTCGACGGCGTGGCCGGCGACTACCACCTGGTGCACCTTGGCGCGCGCGCGATGGGCGGCGCCGGTTTGGTGTTCGCCGAGATGACCTGCGTGTCGGCCGACGCGCGCATCACGCCGGCCTGCCCGGGCCTGTACGCGCCCGAACACACGCAAGCGTGGAAGCGCATCGTCGACTTCGTGCATGCCAACTCGAGCGCGAAAATCGGCGTGCAGCTCGGCCACGCGGGCGCCAAGGGCTCGACCCGCGCGATGTGGGACGGGATCGACCAGCCGCTGGACGAGGGCAACTGGCCGCTGGTGTCGGCCTCGGAGCAGCAGTATTTGGCCGGCGTGTCGCAGACCGCGCGCGCGGCCGATGCGGCCGACATGGAACGCATCGAGGCCGACTTCGTGCGCGCCACCATAGCCGCCGCCGAAGCCGGATTCGACTGGCTCGAGCTGCACTGCGCGCACGGCTATCTGCTGTCGTCGTTCATCTCGCCGCTGACCAACCAGCGCGCCGACCAATTCGGCGGCAGCCTGGAGAACCGCTGCCGCTTTCCGGCGCGGGTGCTGCGCGCGGTGCGCGCGGTCTGGCCGCAGGACAAACCGGTCAGCGTGCGCATCTCGGCGCACGACTGGGTCGAGGGCGGCATCACGCCCGACGACGCGGTGCGGGTCGCGCGCCTGTTCAAGGAGGCCGGCGCCGACATGATCGACTGCTCGTCGGGCCAGGTCAGCAAGCGCGAAAAGCCCGTGTACGGGCGCATGTTCCAGACCCCGTTCGCCGACCGCGTGCGCAACGAGGTGCAGATCCCGACCATCGCGGTGGGCTCGATCTTCGAGGCCGACCACGCCAACAGCATCATCGCGGCCGGACGCGCCGACCTGTGCGCGGTGGGCCGTCCGCACCTGGCCAACCCGGCCTGGACCCTGACCGAGGCGGCCCGCATCGGCTTTGGCGCGCTCGAGTGGCCCAAACAGTACCTGCCGGCCAAGCAGCAGCTCGAACGCAACCTTGAACGCGAACGCCAGATGGCGGCGTCCGCCGGCGGACTGACGCCGCAGCAGGTCGCCGCGCGCCTGCTGGAGGGATGATGGGAGCGACAGCCGATCTCGCGGGAAAACACGCGCTGGTGACGGGCGGCGGGCGCGGCATCGGCGCGGCGGTCGCGCGCGCCTTGCTGGCGGCGGGCGCGCGCGTGACCATCGCCGGGCGCGACGCCAACACGCTCGCGGCTACCGCGCGCGAGCTGGCCGCGCTGGGCGAGATCGGCTGCGCCACGCTCGACATCACCGACGCCGACGATGTGCGCGCCGTGTTCGCGCGCATCGGCCGGGTCGACATCCTGGTCAACAACGCGGGGCAGGCGGCATCGGCCCCGTTTGGCAAAACCGACGAGGCGCTGTGGCAGCGCATGCTCGAGGTGAACCTGAACGGCACCTTCCGCTGCACCCACGCCGCGCTGCCCGGCATGCTCGATGCCGGCTGGGGGCGCGTCGTCAGCGTGGCATCCACAGCGGGCCTGGTCGGCTACCGTTACGTGGCCGCCTACTGCGCCGCCAAGCACGGTGTGATCGGCATGACGCGCGCGCTCGCGCTCGAGGTGGCGGCCAGGGGCGTGACCGTCAACGCGGTGTGCCCGGGATTCACCGACACCGACATCGTGCGCGAGGCGGTGGCGAACATCGCGGCCAAGACCGGCCGCAGCGAGGCCGAGGCGCGCGCCGAACTGGCGGCGGGCAACCCGCAGCGGCGCCTGGTCGAGTGCGACGAGGTGGCCAACGCGGTGCTGTGGCTGTGCCTGCCGCGCTCGGGCGCGATGAATGGACAATCGCTGGCCGTGGCCGGCGGAGAAGTCATGTGAGAAACCAACCCCAAAGAGACGACATGCAAAACCAGGACGCCCCGGAACCAGCCGATGAACTCGACCTTTCGAGCCGCCTCACGCAGGAGCACCACCAGTCGCTCAAGCTGTGGCTGCGCATGCTCTCGTGCACGGTGCGCATCGAGACCGAGATCCGCACCCGGCTGCGCAGCACCTTCGACATCACCCTACCGCGCTTCGACCTGATGGCGCAGCTCGAGCGCTATCCGAAGGGGCTGCGCATGGGCGAGCTGTCCAAGCGCATGATGGTCACCGGCGGCAACATCACCGGCATCACCGACCAGCTCGCGCTCGAGAACCTGGTGGTGCGCGTGCCCGACCCGAAGGACCGGCGCGTCTACAGCGTGCGCCTGACGCCGGCCGGACGGCGTGCCTTCGCCGAGATGGCGCTGGTGCACGAGCAGTGGGTGGCCGAACTGCTCAAGGACATATCGAGCGAGGACAAGGGCACGATGATCGCCCTGCTCTCGCAAATGAAACAGCATCTGACCGAGTCGGATGAAGCAATCGACAGCAAGGAGTAAGCATGCGTTACCTACCAGGCCAGGCGCACCAGCTGCCCGGCAACCGCGCCCCGATGGCCGGCCACACCGCCAGCCATTTCCGCTTCGAGGTCGAAGGCGCGGTCGCCACGCTCACGCTCAACCGGCCCGAGCGCAAGAACCCGCTCACGTTCGAGTCGTATGCCGAGTTGCGCGACCTGTTCCGCGCGCTGGCGCAGGCCGACGACGTCAAGGCGGTGGTGCTCACGGGCGCGGGAGAAAATTTTTGTTCGGGCGGCGACGTGCACGACATCATCGGCCCGCTCACCCGGCTCGACATGCCGGGCCTGCTCGCGTTCACCCGCATGACGGGCGATCTGGTCAAGGCGATGCGCGCCTGTCCGCAGCCGATCATCGCCGCCATCGACGGCATCTGCGCCGGCGCCGGCGCGATCCTGGCGTTGTCTTCGGACATGCGGCTCGGCACCGCGCGCAGCAAGACCGCGTTCCTGTTCACGCGCGTCGGGCTGGCCGGCTGCGACATGGGCGCGTGCGCGATCCTGCCGCGCTTGATCGGGCAGGGGCGCGCGTCCGAGCTGCTGTTCACCGGCCGCTCGCTGGGCGGGGCGGAGGCCGAGCGCTGGGGTTTTTTCAACAGCGTCAGCGAACCCGATTCGCTGCTGGCCGAGGCGCGGGCGCTGGCCGGCGCGCTCGCCGCCGGCCCCACCTTCGCGCATGGCATGACCAAAAAAATGCTGCAGCAGGAGTGGAACATGGGCGTCGACGAGGCGATCGAGGCCGAGGCGCAGGCGCAGGCGATCTGCATGGCCACCAACGACTTCCACCGCGCCTACCACGCCTTTGTGGCGAAACAAAAACCCGTGTTTGAAGGCGATTGAGATGTCCGATAAATCCTATCTTGGCCTGCCGTTCTTCGAGGCGCGCCACCGCGCGCTCGAATCCGAACTCGACGCCTGGGCTCTTGCGCACGTGGCCGGGGCGCACCAGGTCGACGTCGACCAGGCCTGCCGCACGCTGGTGAGGCAATTGGGGCAGGGCGGCTGGCTGGCGCACGCGGTTGGCGACGGCAACGGCGCGATCGACACGCGCGCCATCTGCCTGATGCGCGAAACGCTGGCGCGCCACAACGGCCTGGCCGACTTCGCGTTCGCGATGCAGGGCCTGGGCTCGGGCGCGATCAGCCTGTTCGGCAGCGCCGACAACAAGGCGCGCTACCTGCCGCGGGTGGCGCGCGGCGAGGCGATCGCCGCGTTCGCGCTGTCGGAGCCGCAGGCCGGCTCCGACGTCGCGGCGATGCAGTGCGCGGCGGTGGAGAACGGCGACGGCTATGTCCTCAACGGCGAGAAGACCTGGATTTCAAACGGCGGCATCGCCGATTTTTACGTGGTGTTCGCGCGCACCGGCGAGGCGCCGGGAGCGCGCGGCATCAGCGCCTTCATCGTCGACGCCGACACGCCCGGCTTCGAGGTCGCCGAACGGATCGACCTGATCGCCCCGCATCCGCTGGCGCGCCTGCGCTTTGACGGTTGCCGCGTGGCGGCCGGCCAGCGCCTGGGCGCGGCGGGGCAGGGCTTCAAGGTGGCGATGGCCACGCTCGACGTGTTCCGCACCTCGGTCGCGGCGGCCGCGCTCGGGTTCGCGCGGCACGCCTTCGATGCGGCGATCGCGCACGCGAGCACGCGCAAGATGTTCGGGCAGACGCTGGCCGATTTCCAGCTGACCCAGGCCAAGCTGGCCGAGATGGCGACCGGGATCGACGCCGCCGCGCTGCTGACCTACCGCGCCGCCTGGCAGCGCGACCAAGGCGTCAAGGTGACCAAGGAGGCGGCGATGGCCAAGATGCACGCGACCGAGATGGCGCAGCAGGTCATCGACGCGGCGCTGCAGATGTTCGGCGGGCAGGGCGTGGTCAGCGGGCATGCGGTCGAATGCCTGTACCGCGAGATCCGCGCGCTGCGCATCTACGAGGGCGCGACCGAGGTGCAGCAACTGATCATCGCGCGCGAACTGCTGCGCGGGCACGCCGCGCAAAACGAATCGAAAGGTGCATGATGGATTTCCTCCAACCCGAAGGATGGGCCAAGCCGCGCGGCTACTCGAACGGCGTGGCCGCGAGCGGGCGCACGGTGTGCGTGAGCGGCATGATCGGCTGGGACGCCCAGTGCGAATTCCAGACGCTCGACTTCGCCGGCCAGGTGCGCCAGGCGCTGCTCAACGTGGTGGCGGTGCTGGCCGAGGCCGGCGCGAAGCCCGAGCACATCGTGCGCATGACCTGGTACGTGGTCGACCGCCACGAGTACGTGGCCGCGCACAAGGAGATGGGCGCGGCCTACCGCGAGATCATCGGGCGCCATTTCCCGGCCATGACGGCGGTGCAGGTGGTCGCGCTGATCGAGGACAAGGCGCGGGTCGAGATCGAGGTGACTGCGGTCGTGCCCGAGTAGGTCTGCCGGAGCAGGTCGCTGCCGTAGTAGATCGCTGCCGGAATCGGTTGCTTCAGGCCGGAAACGCGACGTGCACGGCCAGGCCGGTGCCTTCCGCGCCCGCGTCGAGCCGCAGCGTGCCATTGTTGCGCGCCACGGCGCGTTCCACGATCGCCAGGCCCAAACCGCTGCCGTCGATGTCCTGTCCGGGAATCCGGTAGAAGCGCTCGAACACCTTGTGCCGCAAATGGGGCGCGATCCCGGGGCCCTGGTCGGTGATGCTGAGCCGGCAGCCCTGCGGGTCGGCGTCGAGGCACACCGCGACCTTGCCGCCGTCGGGCGAGTATTTGACCGCGTTGCTGATCAGGTTGTCGAGCATCGCGGCCATGCTTTCGCGGTGCAGCGGCATCACGCATTCGGCGCCTGGGGCCAGTTCGATGTCGATCGCGCGCCGCAGCGCCAGCGGCGCGGCTGCCGCGAGCCGGTCGCACAGCAGCGCTCGCAGGTCTTGCAGGGGCAAGGCCTCCTCGATGCTTTCTGCGCGCATGCGCTCGAACGCGAGCAGTTGGTGCACCGTGTGCGTAACGCGCGCGAGCCCGCCGCGCAGGCCCGCGCTGGCCTCCTCGACGCCCGGGATGCCGCCGCAACGGCTTAGCAGCAGGTGGGCGTTGATCTGGATGACCGCCAGCGGCGTCTTGAGTTCGTGCGCGGCGTCGGTCAGCAATTCGTGGTCGCGCTCGATGCGTTCGTTGAGGCGCGCCATGAGGCGGTTGATCGCCTCGACCAGCGGCGACAATTCGCTGTATTGGGAGTCGGGCAGCGCGCTCAGATCGGACACCGAGCGCTGTTCGATGGCGGCCGCGATCGAGCGCAGGGGGCTCAGACCGTAGCGCGTGATGATCCAGGCCGGAATCAAGAGGAAGGGGAGGCTGAACGCGGTCGGCCAGAGCAGGAAGCTGGCGCCCGAAAAGGTGAGCATCCATTCGTCGTCGACCTCGTGGCTGCGTTCGACCACGAGGCCGCTCGCGCCGTCGTGCGCGCGCCAACTGACCCAGGCGTTGGCGCCGCGCGCGGCGGCGCTGCCGGGCGCCGGCAGCACGTCGGGCAGGGCGGGGGCGGAGTTGTAGATCAATTGCCCGCCCCGCCAGATGCGCAGGCGTACCTGGGACCGGTACTCGAGTTCGTTGAACATGTCGGTGCGCACGCGTTCGAGTCCGGCGGCGGCGCGCCGGATCTCGTCGGGCTGGTCGGCCACGCGCTCGATGCTGAACAGGATCTGGCGCGCCGCGGCCTTGTTCTCGCTCGCGGTGTGCGCCTGCTGGTTGATCTTGGCCTCGTACAGCATGTGCGCGAGGGCCAGCAGCGCCAGCGCGATGATCACCGCGCTAAAGCCGAGCAGCAGGCGGCGGAACAGCGAGGACTGGCTACGCGGGCGCATCTTGCACGAGGTAGCCGACGCCGCGCACGGTGCGGATGTAGCCGTCGCCGATCTTCTTGCGCAGGTTGGAGATGTGGACGTCGAGGCTCTGGCCCTCGCTGTGCGGCAGCACGCGGCTTTCGAGCTCGGCGCGGGTGAGCACGCGGTCGGACGCCTTGAGCAGCGCGCACAGCAGGGCGAATTCGGTGCGCGACAGGTTCACGGGAAGCCCGGCCTGGGTCAGCGTGACGCGCCGCTCGTCGAGCACGAGGTCGCCGTGCCGCCAGACCGGCTTGGGGGCGTCGCCGGCGGCGCTGACGCGGCGCACGATGGCGCGCAGGCGCGCTAGCAGCTCGGGGATCTCGAACGGCTTGATCAGGTAATCGTCGGCGCCGCCCTGGAAGCCGCCGAGGCGGTCCTCGAGGCTGTCGCGCGCGGTCATGATCAGCACCGGCAGCGTCTGGCCGTCGGCGCGCAGCGCGGCCAGCAGGCCCATGCCGTCGCCGTCGGGCAGGCCGAGGTCGAGCAGCAGCGCGTCGCACTGCTCGGCGGCGATGCGGGCGCAGGCGCCGGTGGCCATGCGGACCCAGACCACCGTGTGGCCGTCGTCCTGCAACACCGACAGCAGCGCGCTGCCGAGGGCAAGATCGTCTTCGATCAGGAAAATCTTCATGGCTTCAGTGTAGCAGGGCGATGATGCCGGAAGGTACGTCGACGCCTTAAGGTTTGCTAAACCGGCGCTCAAGCGTTATAGAAATTTTGTCAATGTTGCTATGTGAGCCGCATCGCGAGGCGCTTGCCCAGCGCGTTGAAGGCGCGCTCGACCGTATCGATCTTTGTGGCGTGCCGCAAGTCGATGAGGCGATTTATCTCTTGGGGACTGGTTTCCATCCGACGCGCGAGGTCCGAAGCGGATACCTTCTGCCCGATCATCTCATTGAGCAATAGTACTTTCACCGCGACGCTCGATGGCAGCGTGACCAGTGCCTCGTCCTCTTGCGCCGGCGAGGGCGGCGGCACCGTCCGCTTGTCGTCAAAATAGAAATCCATGGCGGTGACCAGGGCGTCTTTCGCCATCATCATGGCGTCCTCGAGGTCTTCACCTTGGGTAATCGCCTCTGCGATATCGCGGAACGTGACGACAAAGCCACCGTCCTCGTCGGGTGCGAACCTGGCTGGATATTGCATGGTTAAACTCCCGAACGGTCCTGAAGATTTCTTTGCGGTCGTCGCAGCTATTTGATGCCTAACGAATAAGGTTAGATCGAGCGAGCGTAGCGATGCCTC
>NZ_PXWF02000078.1 GCF_003011895.2 Massilia glaciei
GGCGCAGCTGTAACCATGTGGATCGACACCCATTGTCACCTCGACGCCCACGAATTCGGCGCCGGGGCGCGCGCGGTGGCGGCGCGGGCGGGGCATGCCGGGGTGTCGATGATCGTGATCCCGGCGGTCGAAACGGGCAATTTCGGCGCCGTGGCGCAACTGGCGCGCGCGGCGCCCAACGCCAGCTACGCGCTGGGCATCCATCCGATTTATGTGCCGCAGGCAAGCGAGGACGACCTGGCGACCCTGCGCGGCGCGGTCGAAGCGGCCATGGGCGACCCGCGCTTTGTCGCCATCGGCGAGATCGGGCTCGATTTTTTCATCCCCATGCTGTGCGAGCCGGCCATGCGCGAGAAGCAGGAGCATTTCCTGCGCGAGCAGCTGCGCATCGCGCGCGACTTCGCGCTGCCGGTGCTGATGCACGTGCGCCGCTCGCAGGACCAGGTGCTCAAGCACGTGCGCCAGATCCGGCCCGCCGGCGGCATCGCGCACGCCTTCAACGGCAGCTTCCAGCAGGCGCAGACGTATCTCGAGCTCGGTTTCCGGCTCGGCTTTGGCGGCGCCATGACCTTCACGCGCGCGCTCCAGATCCGGCGCCTGGCGAGCGCGCTGCCGCTGCACGGCCTGGTGCTCGAGACCGACGCGCCCGACATCGCGCCGGCCTGGCTGCACCCGGCGCGCAACAGCCCGGAGCAACTGCCCGCCATCGGCGCCGTGCTCGCCGGCCTGCGCGGCATGACGGCCGGGCAGGTGGCCGCGGCCACCCACGCCAACGCGCTGGCGGCGCTGCCGCGCCTGGCCCACCTCGTCGCACCCCTGACTGCGGCACCTTGAGAGCGGCACCTTGAAAGCGGCACCTTGAAAGCGGCACATTGAAAGCGGCACCCATGCACAAGCCACCGGCCATGATCGATATCGGCGCCAACCTGACCAACCAGCGTTTCCACGCCGACCTCGACGCCGTGCTCGAACGCGCCCGCCAGGCCGGGGTCTGCCGGATCATCGTCACCGGCACCTCCGAGCGCGCCAGCACCGAGGCGCTGGCGTTGGCGCGCCGTTATCCGGACTACCTGCGCTGCACGGCCGGCGTGCATCCGCACGACGCGAGCAGCTGGAACGAGGCCAGCGCCGCCGCCATCGCGCAGTTGGCGCGCCAGCCCGAAGTGGTCGCGGTGGGGGAGTGCGGGCTCGATTACAACCGCATGTTTTCGCCCGAGCGCGAGCAACTGCGCTGCTTCGAGGCGCAACTGGCGCTGGCGGCCGAGCTGCAAAAGCCCGTGTTCCTGCACGAGCGCGACGCGCACGACGCGTTTTTCGCGCTGCTCAAGCAGTACCGCCCGGCGCTCAAGGGCGCGGTGGTGCACTGCTTCACGGGGACGCTGGCGCAGATGCGCGAATACCTCGACCTCGACTGCCACATCGGCATCACCGGCTGGGTTTGCGACGAGCGCCGCGGTGACGATCTGCGCGAGGCCGTCAAGCACCTGCCGCTCGACCGGCTCATGATAGAGACCGACGCGCCGTACCTGCCGCCGCGCCATGTGCGGCCCAAGCCGGCCGCGAACCGCAACGAGCCGATGTACCTGGGCGCCGTGCTCGAGACCGTCGCGGCGATCCGCGCGCAGCCGGCGCCGGCGCTGGCCGCGCAGGTGCGCGGCAACACCGAAGCGTTCTTCGGCTTGCGCTGAACCTGCCGCTGCGGGTCAACCGTATGGGCGGTTGTGCAAGCGGATCATCCGCGCATGGGTGATTTCGATGGTGCCGTCGCTGACCCGATTTTCGTTAAGCGAGCCAAATTCGGCCGCGTATTCCTTGTTTGAAAAACGCAGTACGAGCTTCCTGATGCCGAGCGACCCGCGTTCCAGTCCGGCCAGGCGGACCGGCTGGTAGTTGCTGGTCATCCGGCCGCGCGCGCGGTGCAGGGAAAAATAGACGGCCGCCGCGATCAGGGGCGGCGCCAACACGGCCAGCGCCAGCAGCCTGCCCGACCAAAGCGTCGCGATGATCAGGCCCGCGTAGGCCACGCCCAGCAGGGCGGCGTGCACGGCAAGGCGCAAGGGCAGTTTGCCTGCGGTAAAGGCGCAGCGGCCGCAATACGCGAAGTCGACTTCGATGCCCTGACCTCCGCCGAGCTTGAGCGGCGTCTCTTTGGCCACTGTGTAGGTCCGGTGCGAGCAGTTGCAGCACGCCTCCGGCAAATGGAGGATGAGCGGATTTCCTTTGTCATCGGGCCCAAGGTCGAACGCCGGCGTTGGCGCCAGCGCCTGCCGCATGAACGCCGGTCTGGCCGATTTGGCGGACACTGCGGCCTGTGCCTCCACGGGGGACGTGATCGGCGCGGCGACCGGCTCCGGGATCGGCGCGGCGACCGGCTTCGGGAGTGGCGCGGCGACCGGCGCCGAGACTGGCGCGGCGAGCGCGTCTGCGTCAACGGGCGTCGCGGGAAGCGGTTTTACGTCTGGGGCGATGCGCGCCGCCGGCTCGGGCTCGGCACGCTGCTGCGATGGTCCGGCAAGGCTGGCGGCGACCGCCGAAAAACAGCGCAGCAGCGAGAATTGCTCGCCCTGTTCGATGTGGCTGGTCAGGCTGGCCACGGGGAAGACCAGCGACACCGCCCCGGACGGCGAGCGCATGGCGATGCCAACGCCGCCATTGGCGCGGATCCAGGCCGGCGCGGCCTTGGGAAAGCACGTGATCAGGGTCTGCCCCAGAAACGCGCCATACAGCGTGGCAATCTTGCCAGCCGTTTCGCCGTCGTAACCGAGGCGCTTATCGCTCACGTTTTTCGACAATATCGAGAGCGATTTCACATCGTACCCGGCGGCATCGCCGAGCTGCTCCTTGAGCGCGTTGAGGACGAACGCGGCATAGCCGTTCAGACGTGCAAGCTCAATCGCGTCGATCGGGGGGCCTGCCTCCGTCCTGGGCAGCTGAGCGGCCGGCGTTGGCGTAACCATGGTCCGGGTTTCATCCAATTTATTCTGAGCCATTTAACGTTGTGGGTTGCTTAACCGATGTCCGTATTGTCAGTCACCGTGAGTTTTTTTGCAATAACCTTGTCCCACGGAAATTAGTGCTTGCCCTATGATGAGTACGCCACCCTTTGAAGTCAAGCGTTGTCGACCAACATCGGCACGAGGGGTGGCGTCGAAATCGACATTGTTGGGTGGTACCCATACGTAATGATCAAGCGGGTTTATTGGCGCAACTGTGTCAGGTGACAAGCGCGGGGACTACGACGCCGCCCGCGCCGACATGCCGAGCGCGGCGATGCGTTTGTACAGCGTGGCGCGCGACATCCCCAGTTGGCGGGCGGCGGCGGGGACCTTGCCCG
Organism: Massilia glaciei; assembly: GCF_003011895.2. Lineage (GTDB taxonomy): Bacteria > Pseudomonadota > Gammaproteobacteria > Burkholderiales > Burkholderiaceae_D > Telluria_A > Telluria_A glaciei. The sequence goes on from NZ_PXWF02000078.1 coordinate 3,335, forward strand.
CGTTGTCCTGCAGCGCCGCGCCGATGATGGCGCGGTCGAAGGCGGCCAGCGCGTCGGCGTACTGCAGCTTTGCCGACGCCGGCGGCGGCCCGAGGAAGGCGAAATCGGCCGCGCCGAGCGCGAGGTTGTCGCTCAGGATGCAAGCGCGTTCGAGCGCGTTGGCCAGCTCGCGCACATTGCCCGGCCAGCGGCAGGCCGCCAGCAGCGCCATGGCGCCGGCGCCGACGGTGCGCAAGGCCATGCCGGTGCGCTGGGAAATCTGTTCCAGCAGGGCGTCGCACAGTGCCGGCATGTCCTCGAGGCGCTCGCGCAGCGGCGGCAGCGTGATCTGCAGCACGTTGAGCCGGTAGTACAGGTCGGAGCGGAAACGGCCCTCGCGCATGAGGCGCCCGAGGTCGACGCTGGTGGCGGCGATCACGCGCACGTCGACCCTGACGACGCTGTTCGAGCCGAGCAGCTCGAACTCCTGCTCCTGCAGTACGCGCAGCAGCTTGCCCTGCATCGCCAGCGGCAGGTCGCCGATCTCGTCGAGGAACAGGGTGCCGCCGTCGGCCAGCTTGAACTTGCCCTCGCGCGCGCGTTTGTCGGCCCCCGTGAACGCGCCCGGCGCCACGCCGAAGAACTCGGCCTCGAGCAGGGCCTCGGGCACGGCCGCCATGTTGATGCCGATAAACGGCAACGCCGCGCGCGGGGAGGCCGCGTGGATGGCGCTGGCGACGATCTCCTTGCCGGTGCCCGTTTCGCCGAGCAGCAGCACGCTCGCATCCTGGCGCCCGGCGCGCCCGGCCAGGCGCTTGACCTCGGCGCTGGCGGGGCCGCCGCCGATATAACTGTCGAGCGTGTGCTTGGGGCGCCGGCTCTCGGCCAGCCCGCGCCTGGCCAGCGCCAGCTCCGCCTGCAGCGCGGCGAACTTGGCCAGCAGCGGCTTGAGGTAGTTCATTTTTTCGTAGAGCACGAAGCCGATCGCGCCGACCACCTCGCCCGCGTCGTCGTGCAGCGGCATGCGGGTGACCACCATCGACTGCTTGCCGAAGCTCATGATGTCGAGCAGGATCGGCAGGTTCGAGCGCATCACCTCGCGCATCAGGCTGTTGGGGATGAGCTCCTCGACGTCGCGCCCGAGCGCCTGCCGCGCGTCGCCGAGTCCGAGCATGGCGAGGTACTTGTCGTTGATCCACGCGATGCGGCCGTGGCGGTCGACCGTGATGGCGCCCTCGCACAGGCTGTCGAGCTGGGCGAAGAGCGAGGCCATCGCATGCTTGTGGATGGCGTCGGAATCCTTGAGGAAGGCTTCCGTGATGTGGTTCGACATCGTCGATCGGTCCCTGGTTGGTCTGCTTGCTGATCGCGCAAGTGTACATGGGAACCAAGGGTTTGTTAACGCGCCTCAGGCCGAATCGGCGCTCTTGTCGTTGAGCTTTCTCAGGTGCGCATGCGCCTCGGCCGCGCTCTCGAAGATGTGGGGCGCCACGCTGCGCTCGGCCAGGGCCTTGCCCAGCTTGGCGCGCAGGAAACCGCTGGTCGTGTAACGGGTCACGCCGGCGTAGAAGCGCGCGCCCAGCGCGCCGACCATGTCGGTGTAGGGGCCAAGCACGTCGGGCGCGATCGTGAAGTTGTCGTAGTTGACGACGGCCTGCACCCGCCGTCCGAGCGGCAACACCAGCCGCTCGACCTGGCTGCGGATGGCGTTGAGGTCGCCCAGGCTGCGCACGCTGTAGCCCTCGAAGTTGATGAACAGGGTGTCCTGCGCCGCGTCGTGGGCGAAGCGGCTCGCCAGCGGCAGGCTGAGCATTTCGGCGCGCAAGCCCATCGCCTGCTCCTCGAAGATGCGGGCGTCCATCAGGCGCGGCGCGCCGTGGATCGTCGGTTTGAAGTCCATGTGGTCGAGTATGTCGCGCTGCAAGTCGACCCCGGGCGCTATCTCGGTCAGCTCGAGCCCGGTGTCGCACAGGCGGAACACGCAGCGCTCGGTCACGTACAGCACCGGCTGGCCGCGGCGCGCCGCGAACGCGCCGCTGAAGGTGCGGTGCTCGACCTGGTCGACGAATTTGCGGACCCCGTCGCCGGCGCAGAAGGTGCCCATGAACACCACCTTCTTCGCGCTCTGGCTGATGTTGATGAAGCCGCCCGCGCCGGCCAGCCGGCTGCCGAACTTGCTCACGTTGAGGTTGCCCTGCCGGTCCGCCTGCGCCAGCCCCAGGAAGGCGAGGTCGAGCCCGCCGCCGTCGTAGAAATCGAACTGCGAGGGCTGGTCGATGATGGCGTCGGCGTTGATGGCGGCGCCAAAGCTCAAGCCGCCGGCCGGCACGCCGCCGATCACGCCCGGCTCGGCCGTCAGGGTCATCAGGTCGACCACGCGCTCCTCGTTGGCGATCGCGGCCACGCCCTCGGGCATGCCGATGCCCAGGTTGACCACGCTGTTGGGTTTGAGTTCGAGCGCGGCGCGGCGCGCGATGACGCGGCGCGCGCCGCCGGCCATGGGCGGCATCGACGCGGCCGGCACCTTGAGCTGCCCGCTGAAGGCCGCGTTGTAGGGCTCGCTGAAGGTCTGCCAGTGGTTCTCGGGCCTGGCCACGACCACGCAGTCGACCAGAATGCCTGGAATGGCGACCTGGCGCGCGTTGAGCGTGCCACGCTCGGCGATGCGCTCGACCTGGACCATGACGATGCCGCCCGAGTTGTGCACGGCCATGGCGATGGCCAGCGCCTCGAGCGTGAGGGCCTCCTTTTCCATCGTGATGTTGCCGTCCGGATCGGCCGTGGTGCCGCGCAGGATGCCGATGTTGATCGGGAACGCCTGGTAGAACAGGTACTCGTTCGAACTCATCGGCATCTCGATCAATTGGACCAGGTCGCGCTTGGTGCGCTCGTTGAGCTTGCCGCCGCCGAAGCGCGGATCGACGAAGGTGCCCAGCCCCACCGACGAGATGTGGCCGGGCCGGTGCGCGGCGATGTCGCGGAACAACTGCGAGATCACGCCCTGCGGCAGGTTGTAGGCCTCGATCGCGCCCGACAGGGCCAGTTTCTGCAGCTTGGGGACCAGGCCCCAGTGGCCGCCGATGACGCAACTGAGCAAGCCTTCGTGGGCCAGGTGGTTCAGGCCCTTGTCCCGGCCGTCGCCTTGGCCGGCCGCGTAGACCAACGTCAGGCCGCGCGGCGAGCCGCCCTCGAGGTGCAGTTGCTCGAGCGCGAGCGCGATCTCCTCGGCGAATCCGATGCCGACGAAGCCGCCCGTGGCGACCGTGTCGCCGTCGCGGATCAGGCGAACAGCGTCGGCGGCCGATACCACTTTGCCTGTTTCGGTCTGGCTGATCATTGCGCTGTCCATCCCCCGTCCATGGTCATCGCGGCGCCGCTGATCTGGCCGGCCGCGTCCGAACACAGGAACACGACCAGCGCGCCCAGTTGGGCCGGTGTGGCGAATTCGCCCGAGGGCTGCTTTTGGGACAGCAGCATCTGCTGCGCCTGTTCGGGCCCGATCGACTCGCGCGACGCCAGGGCGTCGATCTGTTTTTGCACGAGCGGGGTCAGCACCCACCCGGGGCAGACCGCGTTGCAGGTGATGCCGGCGCCGGCGGTCTCGAGCGCGATCGCCTTGCTCAGGCCGATCACGCCGTGCTTGGCCGCCACGTAGGCGCTCTTGTTGGTCGAGGCCACCAATCCGTGCACCGAGGCGATGTTGACGATGCGCCCGGCGCCCTGCGCGCGCATGTGGGGCAGGGCGGCTTTGATGGCGTGGAAATTCGACGACAGGTTGATGGCCATGATGGCGTCCCAACGCTCGTCGGGAAATTGCTCGGCCGGCGCGGTGTGCTGGATGCCCGCGTTGTTGACCAGAATGTCGATCCGGCCCATGCGCGCGACGCTCAATTCGAAGAGCGCGCGGATTTGCTGCGGCGCGGCCATGTCGGCGTCGCTGAAGATGACGTCGACCCCGAACTCGCCGGCGATGCCGACGCGCAGCGCCTCTATCTCGTGCGGATCGCCAAAGCCGTTGAGGACGATGTTGGCGCCTTGCGCGGCGAGGGCGCGGGCGATGCCGAGGCCGATGCCGCCGGTGGAGCCGGTCACGAGGGCGGATTTGTTGCGTAGCATGCTGGGAGGTCTCCTGGTTGGCGGTCCGGTGCGGGCCGTCCGGATGGTTTAGCAATCATCGTGCCCGCGGCTGCCCGCGTGCTCTGGCCGGGCGTGGCGGGCGTCGGCGGGCGCGGACAGTCTCGCTTGTAAGACATGCGGCGGCGCGAGCGCGGTGCCTCCCCGGAACGCGGGCCGCGGATTCTCGTTATCGAGACGCTTGTCTCAAGAGTGGGAGCGCACCCGGGATCGTGGCCGTGCGTGGACGGAATTTTCAAAAAGGCTGGCCAGTTTCCAATGCGGGACGCTCATCCCGCGGCGTGAACTGCGAAGTAATCTGTTGCGCCAGAACCGTTGCGATCATCCGGGAAATGTGTCGCTTGTTGAACCCCGAGTCGGCATGATGGAAAGAAACTACACCCTTCGGTGCAAAGCTCACCAAGCTGGTCGTCGTCAGGTCCGTGGGCAAATCCCAGTCCGACCGTTTGAGTTCCGGGGCAAGGTTCCCAATTGCATATCTAGGGTCTTTGCCCGAAGCGTGGAGCCCGGTGAAGATCATCAGAACCTTGGAGAACAGGGAGCGCTTGGCCAATTGATCGAGTTCCCAAAGGGTGCTCGGATGCAGAGACGGCACCGAAATGATACAGGCGGCCCGTTCCGACAGCATGTCGAAATAGTCGCGCCATTCGTCGTCACCGGCGATGATTTTTTTTCCCGCGCCGACGATGTCGCTTATGCGGCCGATTGCCGCGAGCGCGGCGTCGCCGGCGATCGCTTGCAAGAGCAGCTCTTCGAGGTCCACGTGCGTCCGCGTGCCGTACGATGACGTGGGCATGAGGTTGCGCCATATGGACATCTTTTGGGGATTGTCCACTTAAATTGCTCCATCGAAAGTGAATGGCCGCAAATATAGATAGATTCGACGGTTCATGGCGCGCCCCCATCCACGTCGTTTTTTTTCGCCTTGAACGCCTCCAATTCGCCGGGGAGCGATTCTGCCAACTCCCTGTCGCGCTTATGTTGGGCGTTTTTGATCGCCCTTGCTTCCGCCCTTTGGCCCAGCAGCACGCTGACAAGTAGCACGGCGAACATGGAAATATAGTTGGTCAGCGATCGGTCTGCGCTCCTGTCATAAAAGAGTATGAACACGATCGCACCGCCTATCCACCAAAACCATTTTATGTCGGACCCCTTTGCACGGACTTCGTGGGACTGCGATTGGCGTGACGTCGCGGATCAGTATGGTGTTGAAATTTCGGTTCATCGTTGAGCGATGTCCAGTGCCCGCGCCTTGTGCCGGTCCCGGTGCGTCGGCGCTGGCGCGACCGCAAATCCGCAGGCGCGCGGAGATCCGAAAAAATCAAAAGGAACTGTTCCGGGGTGCGATTGGAAGTTTCGCCAGGCTAAGCGCGCGGGTGCGGCGTGTCAGAGGCTGAGAGTTTTTCGGACGGTCGAAAGAATCTCAGCCTCTCAGTCCGCGCGCCCATTTTTTATCATTCCCGCGAGCGCCGTCGCGGCATGGTCGACTGCATTTTTTAGCGGCTGCAAAACGATGGACGCGCCCAGCTCGCCGAGCAGGATTGCGTCTGTTTCTTCACTCGTCACGGCGGCGACCTTGCCCTGGAAGTCGTTCTCGCGCAGCGCCTGCATCAAACCGCGGTTCGATTCGGCGTCCGGCAAGGCGCTCACCACCCACTTGATATCGCCAAGCGGCAAGCTGCCAATGAAGTCGACTTCGATGCCGTCACCGAATCGCACGGGCAGGCCTTGGTGGCTCGCCGCCCGCACCACGACCGGGTCGAAATCGATCCCGAGCACCTCCAGGCCCGATGCGCGAAGGCCAAGCGCGAGTTGCCTACCATATCGGCCCAGCCCGAACACCAGCACCTCCGGCCGCTCATGCCCGTCGGTGTGGGCGGTGGCGGCGAGCTCCCGGTAGGGGTTCTCCCTCTCGAATATCCGTAGCCACGGGGCAAGCAACTCGTACAAGCGGTGCGAGTGCAGGATCATATACGTCGATGCCGCGATGGTAACGAGGCCGACCAACGTGGTCAGGCCCAGGGCGTCGATGCCGACATGGCCGAGCGATATGCCCATCGCGACGAAGACGATCGAAAACTCGCTGATCTGCGCCACGGTCAGCCCGGCCAAAAAGCTGGTGCGTTTGCGGTAGCCCATGTAACCCATGATCGCCATGACGATCAGCGGGTTGCCTATCAGTACGAACAGCGACAGCACCACGGCCGGCGCCAGCGCCTGCCCGAGCGTGGAGAAGTCGAGCCGGGCGCCCAGGTCGATGAAGAAGAACAGCAGCAGGAAGTCGCGGATGCCGGTGAGGCGCGCGTTGATGGCGTCGCGGTAGGGGGTTGAGGCCAGCGAAAAGCCGGCCAAAAAGGCGCCAGCCTCCTTTGAAAATCCGGCCCAGTCGCCCAATGCCGCCAGCCCGGTGCCCCAGGCGATGGAAAAAATCAGCAACAGCTCCTTGGAACGGGCCGCCAACGACAATATTTTTGGCAGCACGCGGCGCATCAGGATGACCATCGCGGCGACGACGATGGCAATGCGCGCAAGCAGGGAGATGGCCAGTTCGGGCAATGGCGCGCCGGCGCTGTCGCGCATCGCGCTCATGGCCATCATGGCGAGCACGACGGCCAAGTCCTGGACGATCAGAAAGCCGACGGCGATGCGCCCGTGCAGCGAGTCGATCTCGCGTTTGTCCGACAGCAGCTTGACGATGATGATCGTGCTCGAGAACGTCAGCGCGATGGCGACGTAGAGCGCTTCGATCAGGCTTTTGCCCATCAGCAAAATGAGCAGGAAGCCAAACGCGATGGTGAATGCCAATTGCCCGAGTCCGGTGGCCAGTGCGACCGGGCCGATGTGGCGGATGTGCTGCAAGTCGAGCTTTAAGCCGACCACAAAGAGCAGCACCGCCACCCCAAGCTGGGCGAGCAGGTTGACTTGGTCGTGGGCGCTGACGATCCCGAGCGCCGCGGGGCCGACAACAATGCCGACCACGATGTAGGCGGGCAATACCGGCTGGCGCAGCCAGAGGGAGAGGGCGCCGGCGCCGGCGGCGATGGTCAGCAGCAACGCAAATTCGCCAAACGCGCTCTCCAATTTACCACCCCCGTGTTTTGTCCTTTGTCCAGGCAGGTGATGTTTGACCACGGAGTCGGGCATTGTTCGCACTCATCTTCGAACCATTTGCGCCCGGGCAGCCTGAACCTGTGGCGGCGCCGGGAGATCCAGATTAAACGCGCCTGCAACCCATGACCCTAGAAGCCTGTCGGACTTAGGATCGTCGGCTGCAAAAAATGCTGGACGATCGATATTTCGCCGCTTTCTCGGCCAATAGCTCGCTATTGGCACTGCGAAATCGTCAAAATCTGTCCTCGTCCAGCACTTTTTTCGCTTCGACTCCCTAAATCCGACAGGCTCCTAGCGCGTTCTTTCTGCTATCCGCGCGTGCAGCGCGTTGATGATCGCCCGGCCATTGAACGGGGCGTCGGCCATGACGATGTCGGGTTGTATTAGTTCGGGCCCGCCCGCGCCGGCAGGCCGGTCCAGTATGAAACGCGGCACGACGA
>NZ_PXWF02000079.1 GCF_003011895.2 Massilia glaciei
GCCGGCAGGCCGGTCCAGTATGAAACGCGGCACGACGACGCTCAATTTGGTATGTGGCAGGGAAAAGTGTTGGATGCCGCCGCTTTGCCGGGCGCGTGCGTAACCTGTGGCGCCAACGACCATGCCGAACTTGAAATCCTGGACTGTGTTGCTGAATAGGATTGCCGAAGAGTAGGTCGTGCGTCCAACGAGCACATAGGTTTTTCCCGAAAAATGGAAGGGATTGTCGAGCTCGGGCTGCTCCAAGTTCTGCATCTTCCCGCTGATGACTTGGCCCACTTTCTCGCTCGCGCTTTGGCGGCCTTCAATCACCTTTTTTATGTATGTCGACGTGTGCTGATATGGTTTGTCGGCGATGTATCGCAGAACGCCTTCCTTCCACATGTCATCATCGCCGCCGCCGTTTTCACGAACGTCGATCAGGAGCGTCGTCGCCTTTTTTTCGCGCAGTTCGGCGAACACTTTCTTGGTGAAGGCATAGAACAGTTTTTTGTCG
>NZ_PXWF02000008.1 GCF_003011895.2 Massilia glaciei
TCGATGTCGCCCACTTCGTCCAGGTACAGGCCGCCGTTGCCGGTGCCCGCCACGCTGGCCGAGAGGGTAGCGACCGACACTTGCAGATGGGCGGCGCCGGTGCCGGCGCCCTCCCCGGCCGCCGTGCCGGTGGTGGCCAGGCGCAGCGTGGTGGCGGTGACGTCGGTGTCGCCGCTGCCCGAATCGACGATGCTGCCCGCGATCAGGCTCACATTGGCCGCGTTGAGGGTGCCGATGCTGAGCACGCCGCCCGCCACATAGCGCAGGCTGGTGCCGGCCGTGGTGGTGACGCCGTCGTCCATCGTGACAGCACCGCCGGCGCCAAGTTCGACGCTGGCGCCGGCATTGACCGCCGCCTTTTGGGCGATCGATCCGGCCGCCGACAGCG
>NZ_PXWF02000080.1 GCF_003011895.2 Massilia glaciei
TTGCGCCCGGCCCGGCCGCGCCGACCCCGCTGGCCGTGCGCGGCGCCGGCCGCGCGCACCGGCGGCGCGTGCTGCTGGCCGAGGACAATCCCGTCAACGTCGAGGTGGCCAGCGCCATGCTCGACAGCCTCGGCCTCGAGGTCACCTGCGCGCGCAACGGCGACGAGGCCCTGCGCGCGGCGCGCGACGGCGAGTACGACCTGGTGCTCATGGATTGCCAGATGCCGGTCATGGACGGCTTTGCCGCCACCACCGAGATCCGCCGCCACGAGCACGAGGACGGCCACCCGCGCGGGCTGCCGATCATCGCGATCACCGCCAACGCGCTGCAGGGCGACCGCGAATCGTGCCTGGCCGCCGGCATGGACGACTACCTGAGCAAGCCGTTCACCCAGCAGCAGCTCGGCGCCGTGATCGGGCGCTGGATCGCGCTGCCGCTGCTGGCCACCGTGCACCACGACGACCTGCCCGCCGTGCCCGAGCGCGACGCGGTCAACCGCCACGCGCTCGACAACATCCGCGCCCTGAGCAAGGAGCGCGGCGGCGCCCTGGTGCAGAAGGTGATCAACGCCTATGTCGACGACACGCCCCTGCAACTGAGCACGCTGCGCCAGGCCATCGCCCGCCTCGACACCGGCATCTTGCGCAAGGCCGCGCACAGCCTCAAGTCGAGCAGCGCCAACGTGGGCGCCGACTCGCTGGCGCAGATGTGCAAGGACATGGAGCACCTGGGCCGCATCGACAGCACCGATGGCGCCTCCGCCATCCTCACCGACATGGAGCACGAATTCCGGGCGGTTCGGCATTCGCTCTGTGCCATCCTCGAGAAGGAAACCTGACATGCCAGCCCAACCAACCAAGCGCGGCGTCGTCCTCGTCGCCGACGACGATCCGGTCATGCGCCTGCTGATGCTCGAAATGCTCGGCCACGTCGGCCTCGACGCGATCGAGGCCGAGGACGGGCTGCAGGCCGTGGCCTGTTTCCAGGACATGGCGCCCGACCTGATCCTGCTCGACGTCGACATGCCGAACATGGACGGCTTCCTGGCCTGCCGCGAGATCCGCCGCATCGAGACCGGCGCCGCCGTCCCGATCATCATGGTCACCGGCGGCGACGACATCGAGGCCGTCACCCACGCCTACGAGGTCGGCGCGACCGACTTCGTCTCCAAGCCGATCAACTGGCCGATCCTCGGGCACCGGGTGCTGTACGTGCTGCGCGCCTCCGACGCCATCGTGCGCCTGCGCATCGCCGACGCCCACAACCGCGCCGTGCTGGCGGCCATCCCCGACACCTTCTTCCGGCTCAACAAGGACGGCGTCTACCTCGACTACGAGCAGGGCCACGACGCGGCCGCAGCCTTCCCCACCGAGCACTGCGTGGGCAAGCACGTCACCGAGGTGCTGCCGGGCGATATCGCCGAACGCCTGCTCGAGCAGATGCAGTGCGTGCTCGACACCCAGCACATCCGCTCGGTCGACTACGAGCTCGCGCGCTTGGGCGCGGTCCAGCATTTCGAGGCGCGCCTGGTCGCCACCGGCGCCGACGAGGTGCTCGGCCTGGTGCGCGACATCAGCGAGCGCAAACGCACCGAGGAGCAGATCCGGCGCCTGGCCTACTGCGACAGCCTGACCGGCATCCCCAACCGCCAGGCCTTCATCGAGACGGTCGAGCGCGAGCTGCACCGCTCGCGCACCCACAACAAGAAGTTCGCGGTGCTGTTCATGGACCTCGACGCCTTCAAGCGCATCAACGACACGCTCGGCCACAACGTGGGCGACCACCTGCTGAAAATCGTCTCGGAGCGCCTGCGCGAAACCATCCGCCCCAGCGACCTGGTCGCGCGCCCGGACCAGTCGCACAACCTGGCGCGCCTCGGCGGCGACGAGTTCACGATCCTGATCCCGGACCTGGAACGGGTCGAGAACGCGCTGGCGGTGGCACACCGCGTCAAGGAGGCGATGCGGCGCCCCTTCCTGATCGAGGGCAACGAGATATTCGTCACCGCCAGCATCGGCATCTCGCTGTTCCCCGAGGACGGCGAGGACTGCAATTCGCTGCTCAAGTACGCCGACACGGCCATGTACCACGCCAAGAGCTGCGGCAAGAACAACGCCAAGTTGTACAGCTCCTCGCTGACGATGCAGATCATGAGCCACGTCAAGCTCGAGGTCGGCCTGCGCAAGGCGCTCAAGCGCGAGGAGCTGTACCTGCTGTACCAGCCACAGATCGACGTCAGCAGCGCCGAGATCGTCGGCGTCGAGGCGCTGGTGCGCTGGCGCCATCCCGAGCGCGGCATCATCCTGCCCACCGAGTTCATCCCGCTGGCCGAGGAGACCGGCCTGATCATGCCGATCGGCGAATGGGTGCTGCGCACCGCCTGCATCCAGGCCATGGCCTGGCAGCGCCACTCGATGCGCCCGGTGCGCATGGCGGTCAACCTGTCGGCCAAGCAGTTCAAGGACGAGAACTTGACGCAGATGGTGATCTCGGCGCTGCACGAGACCGGGCTCGACCCGCGCCTGCTCGAACTCGAGCTCACCGAAGGCACGCTGATGGACGACGCGCGCGCCACCATGGTCACGCTCGACCAGTTGCGCGCGATCGGGGTCTACCTCTCGATCGACGACTTCGGCACCGGCTACTCGTCGATGAACTACCTCAAGCGCTTCGACGTGCGCGCGCTAAAGATCGACAAGAGCTTCATTTGCGGGCTGCCGCAGGACTCCGAAAACGCGGCCATCACGCGCGCCATCATCGCCATGGCGCACGGGCTCAAGATGGTGGTCGTGGCCGAGGGCGTCGAGACCGGTGAGCAGCTGGTGCTGCTCAAGCAGTACGGCTGCGACATGGTGCAGGGCTTCTTCCTCGGCGCGCCGCAGTCGCAGGAGCTGATCGTCACCATGCTCAAAAAGCAGTCGCTGGTGGCGCTGCCCGCCAAATAAGGACCACTTCCAAGGACTATTTCACGAACGTCAAGGTGTGCCTGGCCGGTCCCGGCAACAACGGCGCGGCCTCGCCCCTGACCCATGCGTCGTGCCCGCGCAGGAAAAACGGCGACAGCGGATGCCCGCTCTGCCCGCCCGGCATCGTGAACAAGCCCTGCGCCTCCTTCCCCGGCGTCACCGTCATCCGCTGCGACTGGCCGAAACTGCGGCCCGCCACGCGCGGCATGTGCGCGTCGCCCGGCAGCAGGTCGGGCGGCGCCGACAACCACGGCGTCAAAAAAGGCACGGCCAGGCTGATCGGATGCGCGATGGCGACCTTGTTGCGCTCGCCCCAGCGCGCGTCGGCCAGCCTGGCGCCGTTGGTGGTCAGCTCGGCGATCACCCTGTCGATCGCGGCCAGCTGCAGCGCGCGCCAGTCGGCGTGGCCCGGCGGCAGCCATGCGGCCGGCTGCTCGTCGAGCAGGCGCGCCACCACCACCGGCCAGCGCTTGCTCGCGAGCGCGACCGAGGCCTTGGCGTCGAGCCGCGCGATCTCGCCGTTGACGCCCTCGAACAAGAGGTCGTGCACGGTCCACATGAAATTGCGCGTGAGCCGGTAGCCGACCGAGTCGACGCTCGCGCGCCCGTTCCAACTGTTCCTGAGCAGCTCGAGGAACTGCGCGCGCGCCGCGTTGCCCGCCAGCGCGTTGGCGTCGAGCGCCGCTATCGCGCGCAGGCGCCACGGCGCCAGGAACAGCGCGCGGTCGTCGAGCGCGACCCGGTATGCGCCCCCGACGTCGGCGCCGTCCCCGAGCGCCTCGAGCCGTTCGCGCACCTGGTGGTTGCGCGCGCCAAGATCGAGCCCGCCGTCGCCGATCAGCGCCGCGCCGGGCCCGGCCAGCTGGCGGCTGTTGGCCGTCGACAGCTGGCCGCTGGCAGGGTTGCGCAGCGTCGGATGCTCGGACGGCGCCAGCCGCCCGCTCCAGGTCTGGGCGGCGCCGTCGGCGGCGAGCGGAAAGGTGGCGCCGGCGCCGGCCTGGGTGCGCCGCGGCAGCAGCCCGGTCAGGGTCCAGCCGATGTTGCCGCGCGTGTCTCCGGCCACGAAATTCTGCTGCGGGATGCCGATAGTGGCCGCCGCGGCCAGCGCCTCGTCGAGCGTGGCCACGTCCTCGAGCAGCCGCGAATTGAGGTTGATCGCGTCGGGCGCGTGCGCGGTCCAGTGGATCGCGTAGCTGCGCCCGCCCACCACCCGCAGCGGCCCGAGCGAACTCTCGCGCACCACCAGGCTGCGCGCCGGTCCGCCCTTGACCAGGATCGATTCGGTGAACTCGGCCGGTCTCTCCCAGCCGGCCGGCGTGCGCACCTGCCCCGGCTTGGCCGGATCGGTGCCGACTTCGACCAGGTCGAGGAAGTCGCCGTAGCTGTTGGTGAAACCCCACGCCACCCGGCCATTGCTGCCCACCACCAGCAGCGGGGGCGCGCCCGGCAGCGTGACGCCGACCATGCGCCGCACCGTCCCGCCCGCGTCAGGGAACTGGAACGCGACCCGGTACCAGGTGTTGGGCAGTTTGATATTGAGGTGCATGTCGTCCGAGACGATCGCCGCGCCGTCCTTGCTGCGGCTGCCCGCGATCGCCCAGTTATTGCTGCCGAGGTGGTCGACGCTGTCGGACGACGGCGGCGTGGGCGGCGCGTCGGCGGCCGGACTGCGGCCCCACCACGCCGGTGCGCGCGCGGGAATCGGCGTGGCGGGCGCGTCGATCCGGCGCGCGTCGAGCGGCGCGTCCCAGACGCTCGACTCGGGCAGCAGAAAGTCGCGCTGGGCCGCGTCGCTGTGCTCGGCGATCCAGCCGCGCGCCAGTTCGCGCGCCTCGTGCTTTCCCTGCAGGTCGATGTACATGGCCCAGATCACGAGCAGCGAATCGGCGGCCGTCCATGGCCTGGGCGCGGCGCCGACCAGCGCGTACTCGAACGGCCGCGCATCGAGGGCGCCGAGGCCGGCATTGACGCCGTTCACATAGCGCTCGAGCAGGCGCCGGTCGGACGCCGGCATCGCCTGCAGCACGGCGGCGGCGCGCGCGCGGAAGCGGTGCAGCCGGCGCGGCTCGTCGAGCGCCACCGCGCGCGGTCCGAACAACTCGGCCAGTTCGCCGGCGCCGACCCGGCGCAGCAGATCCATCTGGAAGAAGCGCTCCTGGGCCTGCACGAAGCCGGTCGCGTAGGCGACATCGTCGCGGTTGGTGCCGGCGATCAGGGGCACGCCGTGGGCGTCGCGCGCCACGCTGACGGGCGCGTGCAGACCGGCGGCGCGCACTTCGCCGTCGAGTTTGGGCAGGCTGGCACGCAGGAACAGCCAGACCGCAAGCGCGGCCAGGGCCAGCAGCGCAAACACCCCCAGCGCGACCCGCGCCGCCCAGATTCTCAGGGCACGCCTTTGCATAACAATCCTCACGAATAATTTGCCTGCGATCTTGCCAGAAAACGGGCGGCGATGCGGGAAAATTTCGGGCCGGACGATTGCGCCGGGGAAGCGTGATGTCGGAGCGGTTTGACGCAGATCAGAAATGACAATGGATGGGACTTTAAGCTAGATCAAGGACGGTCAAACACGCACCCGTTTGGTCTATTTGAAAGGAGTTGACGATGCGTACCCCTATCATGCTGTGCCTGGGCGCAGCCCTGCTGGCCGGCTGCGCCACCCCGGCCGAGCGCGCCGCACAAATGCAAGAAGAAATGAAAACCGCCATGTTCGTCTACGGCCCGGCATGTTCCAAGCTTGGCTACAACACAAACTCGGATCCGTGGCGCGATTGCGTGCTCAGCCTGAGTACCAAGGAGGATATGGAACGTTACGGCTATCCGCACTACTATGCCGGCTATGGACGTTCGCACTGGGGCTTTGGTGCGGGCTGGGGGCCGTACTGGTAGGCGAGGTCGCCGCACCCGACAGGCGGCGCGCAAACGCCGCCTTGGTCATTGGCGTGCGCGCCGACAGCAGGCGTTCGATAAGCCCTTGCGCATGCCGCAACAAGGCCGGGTGGCGCGCGTCGCGCGGATGCAGGCTGAGCCGGATCAATGGCATCGGCGCGAGCGCCGCTGCAAGCAGGCGCGCGCACGGCGGCGACAGGCGCCGTCCCGCGCCGTTGCGCGCGGCGTACACGAGCGATGGCGAAAACACCGAGCGGCGGGTGGGCAACAAGTGAAACCGGCTCATGGTCGTGGTGTAGTCGAACGGCGAGGCTTCGACCGCGCGCCAGGCTTGTTTGCCCAATAGCCAGGCCGGCGCGACAAACCCGCTCACGGGCCAGTTGCGCCGCGCGAACCAGGCCAGGCCGAGGCCGAGCCGGCGGCCGGCCTCGGCGGTGTCGAGGGCGGCGAACTCGCCCTCGCCCTGCGTGTAGACGGTGCGCATAAAGCGCGCGTAAGGGCTTGCCCGCAGCGGCGGCGTGTCGAGGTGGGTGTAGCCATGCAGGGCCAGCTCATGCCCTTCGCCGAGCACCGCGGCGAGCATCTCGTCGCAGGCGGGCGCCCTCACCTCGCTGCCGTGGAAGTGGGGCACCACCAGCCAGGTCAGTGGAATGTCGGCGACCTCGCGCACCGCGCGCAGCAGGCGCAGGCAGTCGGACCAGTTCGCCGGCGCCACGTCGTGGATCGACACGCACACCGCACGCTCGTTTGCGCCGAGGTTGGCGCCATCGTTGACGCCAAGGTTTTCGCCAAAGTTTTCGCCAAAGTTTTCGCCAAAGTTTTCGCGAAGGTTGGCGCCATGGGTTGCACCTTCGTTTGCGCCATGGATTGCACCTTCGTTCGCGCCATGGATCGCACCTTCGGTTGCGCCATGGGTTGCACCTTCGGTTGCGCCATGATTTTCGCCTGGATTTCCGCCTGGATTTTCGCCTGGATTCGCGCCAAGGTTTGCGCCATCGTTGCCGCCATGGTTGCCGCCATGGTTGCCGCCATCGTCCGTGCCGCCCATCGCGCAGCTACTCGCGCCGGTGCCTGCGTCATTGCCGGCACCGCCCTCCGCCGCCCTATTTTCCGCCGCGCTATTTGTTAACACAGACGTGCTCCGCTTGCAGTTCGGCGCGTTCGCGCGTGGCCAGCAGGCCCGCATAGCGTCCCAGCAGTTGCGGCACGATCTGGTTCCAGTCGTGGTTGGCGCGCGCCTTGCGGCAGGCGTTTTGGCCAAGGGCCTCCCGGTCCGACTGGTAGATCGCCTCGATCCCCTCGCACAGTTGCGCGACGCTGTCGGGCGCGACGAGGATGCCCGTGTCGGGGTCGACCAGCTCGGCCACCCCGCCGCCATTGCTGGCCACCACCGGCAGGCCGCAGGCCATCGCCTCGAGCACGATCAGACCGAAGGTCTCGCAGTCGCCCGGATGGACCAGCACATCGCAGCTGGCCAGCAGGCGCGCCAACGCGCGCTGGTCGCGCTTGAAAGGCATGAAGCTGATTTGCGGATGCTGCGGCAGCGCCGCGCCGCCGCCGATCAGCAGCAGGTGGTACGGCCGGCCCAGCCTGCGCACCGCGTCGATTAGCACCGACAATTTTTTTTCGGGCGTGAAGCGCCCCGCGTACACGAGCAGGCGCGCCTCCGGCGGCAGGTTCAGGTGCGCGCGCAGGGTGGGCACGCGCCGCTGCGGGCAAAACGTCGCGGTGTCGATCCCGAGCGGTTGATGGATGGCGCCGCCGATGCCGAACGCGCCCAACTGCTGCACCATGAGACGGCTCGGCGCGAGCACCATGTCGCAGCGGCGGTACAGGTTGAACAGGTATTTTTTTACGGCGCCCGCGGCGAACCCGCCCATGCGGTTCTCGACCAGGCGCGGCAGGTCGGAATGGTAGAACGCGACCACGGGAATGCCGGTGCGGCGCTTGATGCGCAGCGCCGCCCAGGCGCAGTGGCCGGCGTCGCCGAACTCGATCAGGTCGGGCTCGAGGCGGCGCAAGATGCGCGCCAAGCCGCTCACCGAGCGCGGCATGTGGTAGCCGTGAATGCCGGGCAAAGCGATGCCGGGGACCTGCACCAGCGCGGGCGCGCAACCGCCGGTCTGAACGGTGGGGCTGCATATGGTGTGACGGACACTGCTGCGCTGCGCCAGCCACCGCGCCTTGGCGTTGAGGTAGGTGCTCACGCCGCCGCCTTCGGCCGCATAGAACATGGTGATGTCGACGAGATGCATGCTTGGGTGGCCCGTTTAGGTCACCCCAAGATAGCAGCGCGGTCCGGCTGCGGCTTGTGCACACTCAAACGGCGCGGCGCGCCTCCAACCGCGACGCGCCGAAGGACCGCGGCGGCAACGTTTCGCCCGCTACAGCACGCCCTCGCGCCGCATCGCGCCGATCTCATCGGCGGTGTAACCGAGCTCTTCGAGCACCTCGTCGGTGTGCTGGCCCAGCGTCGGCCCCAGCCAGCGCGTGCCGCCTGGCGTGGCCGACAGTTTCGGGGTCACGGCCGGCATCTTGACCGGCGTGCCGTCGGCGAACTGGTGCTGCTCGAACATGTCGCGCGCCAAAAATTGCGGGTCGCTCATCATGTCGCGCACCGAATAGATTTTCCCGACCGGCACGTCGGCCGCCGTGAGCGTCTCGAGCGCGCTGGCGATAGTCTGGGTGTCGCACCAGGCCTGGATCGCGGCGTCGATTTCGGCCGTGCGCGCAACCCGCCCGTCGTTGCGCGCCAGTTGCGCGTCGCCGGCCATGTCGATGCGGCCCATGGCCAGCATGAGGCGCTTGAAAATCGCGTCGCCATTGCCGGCGATGACGATGTGCACGCCGTCGCCGGTCAGATAGGTATTCGACGGCACGATGCCCGGCAAGGCGCCGCCGGTGCGCTCGCGCACCACGCCGGCCACGTCGTACTCGGGCACCAGCGACTCCATCAGGTTGAACACGGCCTCGTACAGCGCCACGTCGACCATCTGGCCCTGTCCGCGCAGGCGCCCGCCGGTGGCGTCGCGGTGGCGCAGCGCGACCATCGCGCCGAGCGCGCCGTGCAGCGCGGCCACCGAGTCGCCGATCGAGACGCCAACGCGCACGGGCGGTCGGTCAGGATGGCCCGACACGTAGCGCAGGCCGCCCATTGATTCGCCGATCGCGCCAAAGCCCGGCTGGTCCTTCATCGGCCCGGTCTGGCCGAAGCCGGACAGGCGCACCATGATCGCGGCCGGATTGAGCAGCTTGAGCTGCTCGTAGCCGATGCCCCATTTCTCGAGCACGCCGGGGCGGTAGTTCTCGATGATGATGTCGGCCTCGAGCGCGAGCTCCTGCGCGATGGCGCGTCCGCGCGGATCCTTCAGGTTGAGCGTGATGCTCTTCTTGTTGCGCGCCTGGACCGACCACCACAGCGAGGTGCCGTCCTTGAGCACGCGCCACTGGCGGATCGGGTCGCCGCCGTCGGGCGCCTCGACCTTGATCACATCGGCGCCGAATTCGGCCAGCATGCGCGCGCAGAACGGGCCGGCGATCAGGGTGCCCAGTTCGAGCACCTTGATGCCGGCCAGCGCGCCCGGCCCCGGGCTTGGGTGCACGCCGGCCATCAGGTGGCGCGCCGGTCGAGCATGGCGCGCGCGATGGTGCCGGCGTCGACGTATTCGAGCTCGCCGCCAACCGGCACCCCGCGCGCGAGCCGGCTCACCTTGAGGCCGCGCGCCTTGAGCATTTCGCTGATGTAGTGCGCGGTGGCCTCGCCCTCGTTGGTGAAATTGGTGGCCAACACCACCTCCGTGACGACGCCGTCGGCGGCGCGGCCGATCAGTTTTTCGAGGTGGATGTCTTTCGGGCCGATGCCGTCGAGCGGCGACAGGCGCCCCATGAGCACGAAGTACAGGCCCTTGTAGGTCAGCGTTTGTTCGATCATGAGCTGGTCGGCCGGGGTCTCGACCACGCACAGCATGGTGTTGTCGCGCCGCTCGTCGAGGCAGGTGTCGCAGACCTCGGTCTCGGCGAAGGTGTTGCACAGGGCGCAGTGGTGCACCGCCTCGACCGCCTGGTACAGCGCGCGCGAGAGCATGGCCGCGCCCTCGCGGTCGTGCTGCAGCAGATGGAAGGCCATGCGCTGGGCCGACTTGGGCCCCACGCCGGGCAGGCGGCGCAGGGCCTCGGTCAGGAAATCGAGCGACTTAGCCATGCCGGGCCCGCGCGTGCGCGCGCATCCGGTTCATCAGAAAGGCATCTTGAAGCCGGGGGGCATCTGCATGCCCGAGGTCAGGCCGCCCATTTTTTCGGCCGACGTGGCCTCGGCCTTGCGCACGGCGTCGTTGAAGGCGGCGGCGACGAGGTCTTCGAGCATGTCTTTGTCGTCGGCCAGCAGCGACGGGTCGATCGAGACGCGCTTGACGTCGTTCTTGCAGGTCATGACGATCTTGACGAGGCCGGCGCCGGACTGGCCTTCGACTTCGACCAGCGCCAGCTGCTCCTGCGCTTTTTTCATGTTGTCCTGCATGGCTTGCGCTTGTTTCATCAAGCCGGCGAGTTGGTTCTTCATCATGATGTTCTCCGAAATCTCAAAAATGGGTAAAGGGGGTCGCTGATATTCAATGTCAGTGCATCAGGCGGCGGCCGCGCTGGCCGGGCGCACCGAGCCGGGCACCACGAACGCGCCAAGGTCGCGTATCACGTCCTTGACGAAGGGGTCGTTGGCGACGGTGTCTTCGGCCACGCGCTGGCATTCTTCGCGGTAGGCCTGGGCCTCGGCGCCGGCCGTGTAGAACACCTGGCCGATGTCGATCTCGACGGCGACCTTGGCGTCCGGGAAGCACGCCTGCAGGGCGGCGGCGAGCTTTTCGCTGTTGCCGCTCGCGCGCAGGGTGTCGATCGGCACCCGCAGGCGGAAGGTGGCCAGGTTGCCGTCGTACTCGCACGAGGCCATCTCGGTCTGCAAAGCCAGTTGCTGCGACACGCCGCGCAAGGGCAGCGTGGCCGCCAGCGCGGGCCAGTTGCCGTCCCAGCCGATGGCCGGGACCGGCGTGATGACATACTCGGGCCGCGGCGCGGCCGGCGCGCGCGTGGCGGCCGGCGGCGGCGCCGACGATTCGCCCGAAACGGCGCTATCGTCCGAAAACTCCATCACCCACGATGGCGGCTCGTCCTGCGATTCGGGTTCGAACCGCGGCTGCGCGGCCTGCTGCTGCGCGGGCGCGGCGGCCTGCTCCCAAGGCGGCGCCTGTTTTGGCGCCTCTTGGAGCGCTGGCGCCTGCGCCTGTGCAGGCGCCGGTGCCGGTGCCGATGCCGATGCCGATGCCGATGCCAATTCTTGCGCGGCGGGCGGCGCGGCGTTGGCCGCGGCTTGGTTGGACATCGCGGTCGGCCGTTTGGGCGCCACGTTCTGTCCGCGGCTGCCGGCGCGCGCCGCCTCCAGCGCGGCGATGCGCGCTTCGACGATCGCCGCCGCCGCTGTCGGGCGCGCCGCCGGCGCCTGCTGCACCGGAACCGGGGCC
>NZ_PXWF02000081.1 GCF_003011895.2 Massilia glaciei
GCCGTCGGTGGCGCAGCAGCTGGCGGTGCCGCTGATCTCGGTCCCGCCGCCGGCCGCCGCTGGCGCCGCGCCGGCCGCGGCCGCGTCCGCCGCCGTCCCCGGCGTGCTCGTGCTCAAGATGCGCGACAATTCCTGGGTCGAGCTGCGCCCCGAAACGGGCGCGCCCGTGCTCAAGCGCCTGCTGCGCCGCGGCAGCACCGAGACCGTGACCGCCGCCGGCCCGCTGACCCTGGTGGTGGGCAACCCCGGCGAGGTCGAGGCCAGCTGGCGCGGCGCCGCCGTGGCCTTGCCGCCGGCCCCGGGCAGCACCATCTCACGCGTGAACCTCAATTAATACCCAATCAATATGTCGAGCTCCGATACCTCCGATACCTCCGATACCTCCGATACCTCCGGTTTGAACCAGGCCATCCCCTCGGGCCCGCTGGGCCGGCGCGCCAGCCGCGCCGTGCTCGTCGCGCACGGCGCGCGCCGGGTCTGGGTCGGCGGCGACGCCCCCGTGGTGGTGCAGTCGATGACCAACACCGACACCGCCGACGTGATCGGCACCGCGATCCAGGTCAAGGAGCTCGCGCGCGCCGGCTCCGAGATGGTGCGCATCACGGTCGACCGCCCCGAGGCCGCCGCCGCGGTGGCGCTGATCCGCGAGCAGCTCGACAAGATGGAGATCGACGTGCCGCTGGTGGGCGACTTCCACTACAACGGCCACACCCTGCTGCGCGACTATCCCGAGTGCGCGCGCGCGCTCTCGAAGTACCGCATCAACCCGGGCAACGTGGGGCAGGGCGCCAAGCGCGACACCCAGTTCGCCCAGATGATCGAGATGGCCGCGACCTACGGCAAGCCGGTGCGCATCGGCGTCAACTGGGGCAGCCTCGACCAGTCGCTGCTGGCGCGCATCATGGACCAGAACGCCGCGCGCGCGCAGCCGTGGAGCGCGCAGGCTGTCATGTACGAAGCCTTGATCACCTCGGCGATCGAGAACGCGGTGCGGGCCGAGGAGCTCGGCCTGGCGCGCGATAAAATCATCCTCTCGTGCAAGGTCTCGGGGGTGCAGGACCTGATCGCCGTGTACCGCGAGCTGGCGCGCCGCTGCGACTACCCGCTGCACCTGGGCCTGACCGAGGCCGGCATGGGCAGCAAGGGCATCGTCGCCTCGACCGCGGCGCTGTCGGTGCTGCTGCAGGAGGGCATCGGCGACACCATCCGGATCTCGCTCACGCCCGAGCCGGGGGGCGAGCGCACCAGGGAGGTCATCGTCGCGCAGGAGATCCTGCAGACCATGGGCCTGCGCAAATTCGCGCCGATGGTGATCGCCTGCCCCGGTTGCGGGCGCACCACCTCGACCACCTTCCAGGAGCTGGCCGACGACATCCAGACCTACCTGCGCGAGCAGATGCCGGAATGGAAAAAACTGTATCCGGGCGTCGAGGGCATGAACGTGGCCGTGATGGGCTGCATCGTCAACGGCCCGGGCGAGTCGAAGCACGCCAACATCGGCATCAGCCTGCCCGGCACGGGCGAGTCGCCGGCCGCGCCGGTGTTCGTCGACGGCCAGAAGACCGTGACCCTGCGCGGCGGGAAAATCGTCGAGGAATTCCAGGCGATCGTGCTCGACTACGTGCAGCGCACCTATGCCAAACCAGCTGTGTCAGCTTAAGAACAGAATAGAATAAAACCATGTCAGAGAATAAAAAAGCGGAAAAAATCACGGCTGTTAAGGGGATGAACGACATCCTGCCGGCCGACGCGCCCCTGTGGGAGCTGTTCGAAAACACCGTGCACTCGGTCCTCAAGAGCTACGGCTTCCAGAAGATCGTGACCCCGATCGTCGAGGACACGGCGCTGTTCAAGCGCGCCATCGGCGCCGTCACCGACATCGTCGAAAAAGAAATGTACTCGTTCACGGATTCGATGAACGGCGACGCATTGACCCTGCGCCCCGAGGGCACGGCCGGCGTGGTGCGCGCCGTGATCGAGCACAACCTCGTGTACGAGGGCCCCAAGCGGGTCTGGTACAAGGGGCCGATGTTCCGCCACGAGCGCCCGCAGCGCGGCCGCTACCGCCAGTTCTTCCAGGTTGGCGCCGAGGCGGTCGGCTTCGCCGGCCCCGACATCGACGCCGAGCTGATCATGCTGTGCCGGCGCCTGTGGGACGACCTTGGCCTCGAACACATCCGCCTCGAGCTCAACTCGATCGGCGACGCCGCCGAGCGCGGGCGCCACCGCGTCGACCTGATCGCCTACTTCGAGGCCAACCTCGAGCTGCTCGACCTTGAAGCCAAAAACCGGCTGCACGCCAACCCGCTGCGCATCCTCGACACCAAGAACCCGGCCATGCAGGACCTGGTCAACAAGGCGCCCAAGCTGCTCGACTACCTCGAGGCCGAGTCGATCGCCCACTTCGAGGGCGTCAAGCGCATCCTCGACCACAACAACGTGCCGTACACGGTCAACCCGCGCCTGGTGCGCGGGCTTGACTACTACAACCGCACCGTGTTCGAGTGGGTCACCGACGCGCTCGGCGCCCAGGGCACCGTGTGCGCTGGCGGGCGCTACGATCCGCTGATCGAATCGTTCGGCGGCAAGCCGACCCCGGCCGTCGGTTTCGCGATGGGCATCGAGCGCCTGATCGAACTGATGAAAATGGCCGGCGAGCCGGCCGATCCGTCCACCTGCGACGTCTACATGGTGCACCAGGGCGAGGCCGCGCAGATGCAGGCCTTCGTGCTGGCCGAGAGAATTCGCGATGCCGGACTCGATGTTGTGCTACATTGCGCGGCTGCGAGCGGCGCGGGCAGCTTCAAGAACCAGATGAAAAAGGCCGACGCCAGCGGCGCCGCTTTCGCCGTGATCATCGGCGAGGACGAAATCGCCAACCATGTGGTCAACGTCAAGGCCATGCGCGCGGCCGGGGGCGGGCAACAGCAGGCCACGGTGCCGTTCGACGAGGCGGTCGACCACCTGGTCGACCAGATCATCGGCGGGCACGACCACGACCACGACCACGTGCACTACCACCATTGAATCGGCGGCGCGCACGGCGCCGATCGCGGGTATACTTTTTGAGCATTCCAGGCACGCGTTTGTAACACCGGACCGGCGGCACGCACGCAAGAGGCGCGCCGCGGGCCCATTTTGATCCACCCACTTACCCACATTTATCTCATGGCATACGATCTCGAAGAACAAGAACAACTGGCCTCAATGAAGGCGTTCTGGGCCCAGTACGGCAACCTGATCACCTGGGTGCTGATCATCGCGCTCGGCTCCTTCGCCGCCTACACCTACTGGGGCCAGCGCAACCGCGTCCAGGCGGTCGAGGCCTCGGCCCTGTACGACGAGCAGCTCGCGCTGCTCGCGGCCAAGGACAACGCCAAGGTCCAGCGCATCGCCGCCGACGTCCAGGCCAAGTACAGCCGCACCGTGTACGCCGCCATGAGCGCGCTGGTCGCGGCCCGCAGCGCCTTCGACGCCAACGACGCCAAGGCCGCCAAGGCCCACCTGCAATGGGTCGTCGAGCATGGCAACGACGAGTACAAATCGGTAGCGCGCCTGCGCCTGGCGGCGGTGCTGCTCGACGAAAAGGCCTACGACGAGGCCCTCAAAACGATCGCCACCGACATGCTGCCGCAGTTCGCCGGCGCCGTTGCCGACCGCAAGGGCGACATCCTCGCGGCCCAGAACAAGGTGGCCGAGGCGCGCGCCGCCTACCAGGGCGCGCTCGACGCGATGTCCAAGGACAATCCGGGGCGCCAGCTGGTCCAGTACAAGCTCGACGCGCTGGGCGAGGCGGCGCCGAAGACCGCGGCCTGAGCTCGCCGCCGGACACCGAACAACCAATCAGAACCCTAGCTAAGTACAAGGTTACCGAATATGCGTATCACCCACAAGCTCGTTAGTGTAGGCGTGCTGGCCCTGATGGCGGGCTGCTCCACCATCAGTTCGCTCAACCCGTTCGCGGCCAAGAAGACCAACCTGCCGGCGCCGCTGGTCGAGCTCAAAGGCTCGATGGCCGTGCGCACCGCCTGGAAGCTCGACATCGGCAAGGCCCAGGAGTACGTGTTCGCGCCGGCCGTGGTCGGCCAGACCCTGGTCGTGGCCGGCGCCGGCGGCGACATCGCGCGCGTCGACGCCGCCAGCGGGCGCCAGATCTGGCGCGTCAAGGCGCCCACCGGGCTCTCGGCCGGGGTCGGCACCGACGGCGCGCTGCTCGTCGTCGGCGGCCTCGAGGGCACCGTGCACGCGTTCGACACCGACGGCAAATTCCTCTGGACCGCGCAAGCCTCGAGCGAGGTGCTCAGCACCCCGGTCATCGGCCAGGGCGTCGTGGTCGTGCGCAGCACCGACAACCGCATCGTCGGGCTCGACGCCGCCACGGGCGCCAAGAAATGGACCGTGCAGCGCATCTCGCCGCCGCTGACCCTGCGCAGCGCGCCGGGCATGGTGGTGGCCGGCAAGGAGGTCATCATCGCCCAGCCGGGCGGCAAGCTGATCTCGCTCAACCTGGGCACCGGCGCGGCGCGCTGGGAGGTGGCCGTGGCCGAGGCGCGCGGCGCCACCGAACTCGAACGCGTCACCGACATCGCCGGCAATCCGGTGCTGTTCGAGGGCGACGTCTGCGCCGTCGCCTACCAGGGCAAGGTCGGCTGCTTCGACGCCGCCACGGGCGCGCCGCGCTGGACCAAAAAGCTCTCGTCCGACGTCGGCGTCTCGGTCGACCAGCGCTTCGTCTTCACGTCCGAGGACAGCGGCGCCGTGAGCGCGTTCTCGCGCGACACCGGCAGCAGCGCCTGGCGCAACGACAAGCTCAGCTACCGGCGCCTGTCGACCCCGGTCTCGTACGGGCGCGCGGTCGCCGTCGGCGACTACCAGGGCATCATCCACTTCCTTTCGCGCGAAGACGGCGCCTTCCTGGCCCGCGCGGCGACCGACGGCAGCCCGATCATCTCGGCCCCGCTGGTGGTCGGCTCGAACCTCATCTTTCAAACACAATCTGGGACAGTGACCGCCATCGCGGTCGAATAACACCATGAAGCCGGTAATAGCACTCGTAGGACGCCCCAACGTCGGGAAATCGACCCTTTTCAACCGCCTGACCCGCTCGCGCGACGCGCTCGTGGCCGACCTGCCCGGACTGACGCGCGACCGCCACTACGGCGAGGGCCGCGTGGGCGAACGCCCGTTCCTGGTCATCGACACGGGCGGCTTCGAGCCCGTGGCGAAGGAGGGCATCATGTTCCAGATGGCGCTCCAGACCAAGCAGGCCGTGGCCGAGGCCGACGTCGTCGTGTTCATCGTCGACGGCCGCCAGGGCCTCACGCCGCACGACAAGACCATCGTCGACTTCCTGCGCAAGTCGGGCCGCAAGGTCATGTTGGTGGTCAACAAGGGCGAGGGCATGAAATACAGCTCCGTCGTGGCCGAGTTCTACGAGCTCGGCATGGGCGACCCGTACGTGATCTCGGCCGCCCACGGCGACGGCGTGGCCGACCTGGTCGACGAGGCCCTCAACGAGGCCTTCGCGCTGCGCCCTAGCGAGCCGGAGGAACTCGAGCCGGCCGCGCGCGGCATCAAGATCGCCATCGTCGGGCGCCCCAACGTGGGCAAGTCGACCCTGGTCAACACCCTCATCGGCGAGGAGCGCGTGATCGCCTTCGACATGCCGGGCACCACGCGCGACTCGATCGAGGTGCCGTTCGAGCGCGACGGAAAAAACTACACCCTGATCGACACGGCCGGCATCCGCCGCCGCGGCAAGGTGTTCGAGGCGATCGAGAAATTCTCGGTCGTCAAGACCTTGCAATCGATCTCCGAGGCGCACGTCGTCATTTTGCTGCTAGACGCCCAGCAGGACATCTCGGAGCAGGACGCCCACATCGCCGGCTTCATCCTCGAGTCGGGCCGCGCGCTGGTGGTGGCGGTCAACAAGTGGGACGGCCTGCAGTCGGACCAGCGCGACGAGATCAAGATCGACATCGACCGCAAGCTCGATTTCCTCTCGTTCGCCAAAACGCACTTCATCTCGGCCCTCAAGGCCACCAACATCGCGCCGATGATGAAGTCGGTCGAGGCGGCCTACGCGGCCGCCACCGCCGACCTGTCGACGCCGCGCCTGACGCGCGCGCTGATCGAGGCGGTCGAGAAACAGGAGCCGCGGCGCAAGGGCTCGATCCGCCCCAAGCTGCGCTACGCGCACCAGGGCGGACAGAATCCGCCGATCATCGTCATCCACGGCAACGCCCTCGATTCGGTCGGCGAGCCGTACAAGCGCTTTCTCGAAAAACACTTCCGCGACACGTTCAACCTGGTCGGCACGCCGCTGCGCATCGAACTGCGAATGGGCAAAAATCCATTTGCAAAATCGCAGAAATAGTCCCTTTCAATAGGATTATTTACGTTAAAACAGGGTAGAGTAGACCGGGTCGGCATAACAAATTGCGCAGATTGCCGCCCCGCCTACTTGAAAACGAGCGAGTCGCCTCCAAATCTTAAACTACAACAACATCACGGAGCTGTTATGAGCAACAAAGGGCAACTGTTACAAGACCCATTCCTCAATGCCTTGCGCAAAGAGCATGTTCCTGTTTCCATCTATCTGGTCAATGGCATCAAACTGCAAGGGCACATCGAGTCCTTCGACCAATACGTGGTACTGCTGCGCAACACGGTCACCCAGATGGTCTACAAGCACGCCATCTCCACGGTGGTACCCGCGCGCGCGGTCAATCTCAATCTTGATCCCGAAGCTGAATAAGGCATTGGGTCCAACCTTGAACTTGAACCTCCCGGCCACCAGCCCTCCCGCGGCGCCGCGCAAGGAAATCCCATGCGTGCGGCGCTAGTCGGCGTCGACTTCGGGGCGGGCGACTTCAACGCCGGCCTCGAAGAGTTGTCGCTGCTGGCCCAATCGGCCGGCGCGGAGCCGATCACCACCATCACGGCCAAGCGTGGCAGCCCCGACCCGGCGTATTTCGTCGGTAGCGGCAAGGCCGACGAGATCGGCCTCGCCTGCGCCGACGGGCAAATCGAGATCGTCATCTTCAACCACGCGCTGTCGCCGGCCCAGCAGCGCAACCTCGAGAAACGCCTCAACATCCGGGTGCTCGACCGCACCAGCCTGATCCTCGACATCTTCGCGCAGCGCGCCAAGAGCCACGAGGGCAAGCTGCAGGTCGAGCTGGCCCAGTTGCAGCACCTGGCCACGCGCCTGATCCGCGGCTGGACCCACCTTGAGCGGCAAAAGGGCGGCATCGGCCTGCGCGGCCCGGGCGAGACCCAGCTCGAGACCGACCGCCGCCTGATCGGCGAGCGCGTCAAGGCGCTGCGCGCGCGGCTCGAAAAGCTGCGCAAGCAGCACGAGACCCAGCGCCGCGCGCGCGGGCGCAGCCACACCTTCTCGGTCTCGCTGGTCGGCTACACCAACGCCGGCAAGTCGACCCTGTTCAACGCGCTGACCAAGGCCGGCGTGTACGTCGCCGACCAGTTGTTCGCCACGCTCGACACCACCAGCCGCCGGGTCTACCTCGGCGCCGAGGTCGGCAACGTGGTCGTCTCCGACACGGTCGGCTTCGTGCGCGAGCTGCCGCACCAGCTGGTGGCGGCGTTCCGCGCCACGTTGGAAGAGACCATCCACGCCGACCTGCTGCTGCACGTCGTCGACGGCGCCAGCCCGGTGCGCATGGAGCAGATCGAACAGGTCAACCTGGTGCTCAAAGACATCGGCGCCGACCATATTCCCCAATTGCTTGTCTGGAACAAGATCGACGCCGCCGGACTCGCGCCGGCGATCGAGCGCGACGAGGCCGGCGGCATAGGCCGCGTGTTTCTCAGCGCCCGCACCGGCGACGGCCTCGACCTGCTGCGCGAGGCCATCGTCGAGGCGGCCCGGCGCGCGCCCGGCCTGCGCCACCTGTTCGGGGCCGACGCAGGCGCCGACGGCGACTACGCGCTTGTGGTTGGCGCGGACGACGCGGACGGCGATGCCGATGCCGATGTCGAGGCCCTGCTGGCCGCCGAATCCGGTGTTTCGGACGGTATTTCAGACAGTATTTCAGACAGTAAGTCAGACAGTAAGCCCACCTCCACCAACGTCGGATCACGATAGTATGCTTGTCTCCTTGTTCAAACGCTTCGGCATCATCTCCGGCCCCAAGGCCCAGGAGAGCAAAAAACCCGGCGAGGGTCCCCCCGACCTCGACCAGATGTGGCGCGACTTCAACGCCCGCCTGAACCGCCTGTTCGGCCCCAAGGGGCCGGGCGACAACGGCGGCGGCGGCGGCCCGAACCTGCCCGACATGAAGGGCGCAGGCGTCATCGTCATGGTCATCGGCGTCGTGATCGCCCTGATCTGGCTCGCCAGCGGCACCTTCAGCGTGCGCCAGGGCCAGGCCGCGGTGGTCACCACCTTCGGCCAACTGAGCCACACCGCGGGCCCCGGCCTGAACTGGCGCTTTCCGGCGCCGTTCCAGGCGCACGAGACGGTCAACGTGTCGCAGGTGCGCACCACCGAGGTCGGCTACGCCGGCAAGGTCCAGAACAAAAAGCCGCAAGAGTCGCTCATGCTGACCGACGACCAGAACATCATCGACATCCAGTTCGCGGTGCAGTACACGCTCAAGGATCCGGTGGCCTGGCTGTTCAACAACCGCAACCAGGAGGACACCGTCAAGCAGGTCGCCGAAAGTTCGATCCGAGAGGTCGTCGGCAAAAGCAAGATGGACTTCGTGCTCTACGAGGGGCGCGAGAAGGTCGCCAAGGACGTGCACGCGCTGATGCAGGTGCTGATCGACAAATACAAGCTCGGCGCCCAGGTGACCAACGTCACGATGCAGGGCGTGCAGCCGCCCGAGCAGGTGCAAAGCGCCTTCGACGACGCCGTCAGGGCCGGCCAGGACAGCGCGCGCGCCAAGAACGAGGGCGAGGCCTACGCCAACCAGGTCATCCCGGTGGCCAGGGGCAACGCGTTCCGCCTGATGCAGGAGGCCGAGGCCTACCGCGCCATGGTCGTCGCCAACGCCACCGGTAACGCGGCCCGCTTCAGCCAGATCGTGACCGAATACCAGAAGGCGCCGGCCGTCACGCGCGACCGCATGTATCTCGACGCGATGCAGTCGGTGTTCACCAACGCGAGCAAGGTCATGATCGACGCCAAGTCCGGCAGCAACCTGCTGTACCTGCCGCTCGACAAACTGATCGCGCAAACGGCCGCCAACGACGCCGCCGTCGGCGCCAAGTCCGGTCCGGTGCAGCCGGCGCCGGCGGCCAGCGAGGCGGTCCAGAGCCTTGAACAAGTGCGCCAGCGCGACATGCGCAGCCGCGAAGCGACGCGCGACCGGGAGGCCCGCTAATGAACCGTGTAATCACCATCCTCGCCGCGATCCTGATCGCCGCCATGCTCATCTCGTCGACCGTGTTCGTGGTCGACCAGCGCCAACACGCCATCTTGTTCGCCTTCGGCAAGGTGCAAAGCGAAATCAAGGAGCCGGGCCTGCATTTCAAGCTGCCGCAGCCGTTCCAGAACGTGCTCTACCTCGACAAGCGCATCCTCACGCTCGACACGCCCGACGCCGACCGCTTCATCACGGCCGAGAAAATGAACATCCTGGTCGACGCCTACGTCAAATGGCGCATCGTCAACCCGACCCTGTTCTACGTCAGCTTCAACGGCGACGAGGTGCGCGCCAACGACCGCATGTCGCAGATCGTCAAGGCGGCCCTGAACGACGAAATCACCAAGCGCACGGTGCGCGAGGTGATCTCGGGCGAGCGCGGCAACGTGATGGCGGCGATCCAGAAAAAGGTCATCGACGAGGCCGAGGAGATCGGCATCTCGATCGTCGACGTGCGCCTCAAGCGGGTCGACTACGTCGAGCAGATCAACAGCTCGGTGTACGACCGCATGAAGGCCGAGCGGACCCGCGCGGCCAACGAATTGCGCTCGACCGGCTCGGCCGAATCCGAAAAAATCCGCGCCGACGCCGACCGCCAGCGCACCATCCTGCTGGCCGAGGCCTTCCGCGACGCCGAGCGCATAAAGGGCGACGGCGACGCCAAGGCGTCCGCGATCTACTCCCAGGCGTTTGGCCAGAACCCCGAGTTCTACAAGTTCTACCGTTCGCTCGAGGCCTACCGCGCCACGTTCCAGAACCGCGGCGACGTGCTCGTGGTCGACCCCAACTCGGACTTCTTCAAGTACTTCAAGAGCGCCGGCGGCGGCGCGGCCAGGAAGTAAATGCAGGCGGCGGCCGCCAAGCCGCCGATACAACGTCCTCGCGGGGGCGGCGCGGCAAGCCGCGCCGCCCCCGCGAGGACGTTGTTGGTTTGGGATCCCGAAATCCCCGCTTTGAGATTCCTGCAAGTGCCCGCCTTTCCCCCGCAAATGCAATTCGATACGAGCCCACCCGCCACCCCCGCCACGATTTGCTTCCTGCATCAACATGTTTTCGGGTAAAATTGATGGTTCTGCGCCACATTTTGCGTGAGCGCCCGCGCCTGTTGTTGCGCGTTTTTTAACATTCTCCCGATACTGCTTCTGCCCATGCCGAATTGGCTCCTGCCTGAAAATATTGCCGATGTCCTGCCGTCGGAAGCGCGCAAGATCGAAGAGCTGCGCCGCCTGATGCTCGACAATTTCCGCCTTTACGGCTACGAGCTCGTGATGCCGCCGCTGCTCGAGTACGTCGACTCGCTGCTGACCGGCGCCGGCAAGGACACCGACCTGCGCACCTTCAAGCTGGTCGACCAGATCTCGGGCCGCATGCTCGGCCTGCGCGCCGACATGACGATCCAGGTCGCGCGCATCGACGCCCACCTGCTCAACCGCGACTCGGTCACCCGCCTGTGCTACGCCGGCAGCGTGCTGCACACCCGTCCCTCGGGCCTGCATGCAACGCGCGAGCCGCTCCAGATCGGCGCCGAGATCTACGGCCACGCCGGGCTCGAGGCCGACGCCGAGATCCAGGAGCTGGCCATGGCCTCGCTCGCGCTGGCCGGCTTCGACGAGGTGCGGCTCGACCTGTCGCACGTGGGCGTGCTGCGCGCGCTGATCGCCGACGACGCCGCGGCAAGCAGGGACGAGGCCGCCCTGTGCGCGCTGCTGCGCGCCAAGGACAGCCCTGGCCTGGCCGCGCTCACGGCGAACTACTTGCCGGCCACGCGCGCGGCGCTGCTGGCGCTGCCCAATATGTACGGCGACATCGAGGTGCTCGCGCGCGCGCGCGCCGAGCTGCCGGCCGCGCCCGGCGTGGTCAAGGCGCT
>NZ_PXWF02000082.1 GCF_003011895.2 Massilia glaciei
GCGCTTAAGTCCGGTGGATTGGGACTGAATCCGGTCTAGTACATGTTGCACGGTCCATTCGAGAGTTAAGTAGGCCCCCGAAGAGGCGCAGTTTTTTCCGACAAATTGCCTGTGCGACAAAAAAATGATAAATTTTTCTTTTAATATCAATCGAGAAGCCCACTTTAGCACACCCAAACGAGAAAATGCCATCGCACCTTGGAGAGTGCGAAGACGGATAGCAAGCCAGACGTGCTCGAGCGAAATTGCGATTTTTGAAAAATCAGAGCATTCGAACCGAAGAATGTTACGTTGATTAATCCGCCGTTTCGTTCTGTTTTACAATGACCCTCTTCTTCCAAATTGCAGTGGCA
Source organism: Massilia glaciei (assembly GCF_003011895.2). GTDB lineage: Bacteria > Pseudomonadota > Gammaproteobacteria > Burkholderiales > Burkholderiaceae_D > Telluria_A > Telluria_A glaciei. The sequence goes on from NZ_PXWF02000082.1 coordinate 354, forward strand.
CTCTACGCGCGTCAAAGCCCTACCTGAAAATTACGTTTGTGCGCAAGCTTGTGGCTTTTCACTCTTTTACGAGGTTTCAAATGAATGTCAGGGCGTATCTACTCTCGATGCTGTTGCTTGTCTCGCCGACCGCGTTGGCGGAGATTGAACATCGTGGCTTCAAGATCGATGACAGCCTGCTCGACAGTGAGCAAAAAAGCCGGTTCGCGGGCCCGGTGGCGGCCTCACTGATCGAGCAATTGGCAATTGTCGAAGCGGCGCGCCTGCCGCCCGAGGTGTTTGATTTTTTCAAAAAAACGAAGATTTACGTCGATCCCGGCGTACGGGGAAATGCGGGGATATTCGCCATTCGCGGCGGGGAAGGGGCGGTCCGTCTGCCGCTGATTGTGTTCTCAGCCAACAAACCGGTTCTGCTGCATGAGCTGTTGCACGCGTATCACTTCTACGTGCTTACTCTGAAAAATCCGGATATCGCAAATGCCTTCGAGCGGGCCGGTGTCGATGGCAGGTATCCCAACGCATTCCACCGCGCGCATTTTTTGCAAAACGAAAAAGAGTACTTTGCGGTGACCGCCTCCATCTACCTGTTTGGCAGAATCCAGCAGCCGCCGTTTAATTGCACGGTCTTGGCGAAATCCGATCCGGCGTATTTGGCGTTTCTCGAGAAAACCTTCGGCCGGCACGAATGCAATTGAAGCTTTGCGCGCTACTAGGCTAGCAAAGCGCGCCAGCGCTCATGGTATTGCGACAATCCCGGCAAACACAAGGGATCGGCGGGGACTGTCGACGGTGCGGTGGATTCGTCGCCCCGGTGCAGCATCCATCCGCCGCACGTCGTGCCGCTGGCATCATCGGATACAAACACTTGTTGCCCTGGTCGCATTGCAGCCAGCAGCGGCGCAAAGTGCGGATTGCCGGTGAAACTGCCTTCCACCGCGATCGTCCCCGTGGCGCTGAGCGCGTCGAGGCAGTAATCGCTCATGAGGACGCAATATAGGGTCGCAAGCGCATACCATTCCCGATCCGACGCCGGCGCAGTTCCCATCATCGCGCCGGTGCGCCCGGAAAACGGGCCCCCGGATTCGGAAAAGCAAGGCAGGGCAAAGCTGCCCTTGTCGATCAGCTTCTGCAAATCCGCGGTCGTGCACACTTGTGGTTCGGTACCAGCGAGCGCGGCGAACTCGCGCCCGCCCATAAAACGCATGCACGCCACCGGCTGGCCGAGTGCATTGGTGTTGGCCAGCATGTCGGACTGCTCGTCGAGCTTGTCGAGCCCTGTGCCGAACGAGGCGGCGATGAGCCACGTGCCGCTCGACAAGACCGTGCCCACGTTGCCGCCCAGGTAGCGCAGCAGCGAGGCGTTGCTGTCGTGAATGCCGCACAGCACCTTGCAGTCGGGCGGCAAGCCGGTCAGTTCCGCCAACGCGGGTAGCAAGGGCCCCAACACGGTGCTGGCGGCCATCACAGGCGGGAATAGGTCGGTCCATCCCATTCGGGCGACCAAGGACGAATAGTCCTGTTCCTTGGGTTGCCACAAGTCGGTATGGCAACCGAGCGAGGTCACCTCGCTCGCGGCCACGCCCGAGAGCCGCCACGCCCAATACTGCGGATACATCAGGATGTGGCGCGCCCGCGCGAAGTCGTCTGGAAACTCGGCGGCCAGCCAGAACAATTGGCGTCCTAGGTTGAGCCCGGCCGGTAGGGCCGGCGAGAAGGTCTGCGAAAACGGCGGTCGCACGTCGCCGTATTTTTCATCGCTTGACTCTGGCAATTTACTCTCATAATCGAGCACCGGCATTACCAGCCCGTGCCCGTCGACCAGCGCCGCCGTAGCGCCATGCGTGACGGGAACGATCGCGCCAACCTTTGCGATGCGCGCAAACGTCTTGAAGGTGCCCAGCATCCAGTTCCAGATGCGTTCGGTGTCGTGATGCGGATACGCGCCGTCGTTCAAAATCGTATTCGGGCACCGCTGCTCGGCCAGGGTGGCGCCGCCAAAGTCGATCAGGACCAGCTTGACGTTGGTCTTCCCAATGTCGAGCACCAGCGTGGCATCGCAATCGCTCATTTGGCGGTCTTGCGACCGCGCAGCAGGCGGGGCAGGGCGATGGTGACCAGCAGCAGCACGCCGACGACGATCGTCATGATGATGCCGGGAATATTGGCCAGCGACAGGCCGTAGGTGACGATGCCCAGCGTCAGCACCGCCAGCAGGACCCCGCCGATGGTGCCGGCGCCGCCCTCGATGCGCACGCCGCCCAGGATCACCATAGTGATGATCTCCAGTTCCCAGCCCATGGCGATGTTCGGCCGCGTGCTGCCGATGCGCCCGGTCAGCAGCCAGGCGGCGAGGCCCGCCATGGCGCCGGTGAGCATGAACAACATCAGGCGGTAGCGGTCGACCGAGATGCCGGAAAAGCGTGCCGCGACCGGATTGTTGCCAATGGCGAAAATACGGCGGCCCCAGCTCGTCGTGTGCAACAGCAGCGCGAACAGCGCGGCAAACACGAGCAGCACCACGAAGGCGCGCGGGATCAGGTCGAAGAAGTAGCCCTGGCCCCATTCGCTCATCAGTTCGGGGTAGCCGGTGTAGGCCTGGTCGCCTAGCGCCACGCTGGAAAGGCCGCGGAACAGCGAGAGCGTGCCGATCGTCACGACGATCGATGGCAGCGCGAAGCGGGTCACGAGCACGCCATTGAGGCTGCCGCAAAGGGTGCCGGTGAGCAGCGCCACCACGATCAAGGCTTCGGGCGGCATGCCATGCGCGTGCGCCATGCCCATCGCCACCGACGCCAGCGCCAGCGTGCCGGCGACCGAAATATCGATTTCGCGGCAGATGATCAGCAAGGCCATCGGCAGCGCGATGAGCGCCTTCTCGCTGAAGCTGAAGGTGGAATCGGCGAGGTTGCGCAGGTCCAAAAAGTTTGGCAACAGCGCGCTGTTGGTGACGAACGCGATAACGAACAGCATCGCCAGCAAGGTTTCCCAGCGGCCCAGCAGGGCCTTGATCTGGAAAGCCTGCCGGTCGAGGATGGTATAACGCGACGTGCTCGCGGCGGGCTGGGCGGTGAGGGTGTTCACGCGGCTTTCCTGTTGTCAGTTTGGTTGAGTATCTGCAGCGGCAGGATCTGGCGGCTGCCCTTCTTGTCGCCGCGGGCGTTGATCAGCACGGCGGTGAGGATCACGATGCCCGTCAGGGCGCTCTGCCAGAACGGTGACACTTTAACGATCGGCAAGGCATTGTTGATGACCGCCAGGAACAGCGCGCCGAGCACTGCGCCGGCGACCGTGCCGACCCCGCCGGCGATACTGATGCCGCCAATCACGCAGGCGGCGATCACGGTGAACTCGAAGCCGTACGCGATTTCGGTGTAGGCAACGGCGTAGCGCGCCACCCACAAGTAGCCGCACAGGCCGGCCATGGCGCCCGACAAGCCGTAGGTCCACAACAAGCGTTTGGCCGACGGGATGCCGATGGTGCGCGCCGAGCGCGGTTCGTTGCCGATCGCATACAGGTCGCGGCCGAAGCGGCTGTGGCGGGCGATGCACCAGGTCAGCAAGATCATCGCCGCCGCGATCCACACGAGGTGGGTCACGCCAAACAGCCTGGCCAGCGGAAAGGCGACGAAATCGGGCGGCATCTGGTGCGACGACACCCACGCGCCGCCCGAGAGCACGAACACGAGGCCGCGGTAGACGCTCATGGTGCCCAGCGTGACGACGATGGGCGGCAACTCGAGCACGCCGATCAGCCAGCCGTTAATCAGTCCGAGCAGCAGGCCGATCGCGACCGCCGTGGCAATCACGAGCAACAACGGCAGTTGCGGATACTTCGATGCGAGCAGGGCCGCCATCATGCCCGACAGCGCCAGGTTCGAGGCGACCGATAGATCGATGCCGCGCGTGATGATGACGAACATCTGCGTCAGCGCGAGCATGACGAGCAGCGTGGAATCGGTGAGCAGGTTGCCCATGCTGGCCGTGGTCAGGAACACCGGCGCGCGCAGGCCCACCAGCAAGATCAGCACGACGATCACGCCGGCCAGCAATACTTCGCGTTGTTTGAGCAGATTCATGCGCACACCTCGGTTGTCAGTTCGCATTCCGCCTCAAAGCTGTGTTCGCTGCCCGAGGCGGCCGCCACCACGCCTTCCGGGGTCGCCTCTGCACGTGCAAAAATTTTCTTGATATGGCCTTGGTGCATCACGACGACGCGGTCGGCCATGCCCAGCACTTCGGGCAACTCGGACGAGACGAGGATCACCGACAAACCCCGCCCGACCAGCTCGCTGATGAAGCGGTGCACGGCGGCCTTGGAGCCGATGTCGATGCCCTTGGTCGGCTCGTCGAGGATGATGACTTTCGGATTGGTCGCGAGCCACTTGCCCAGCACCACTTTCTGTTGGTTGCCGCCCGACAGTTCGGATACATGCTGGGTCAGGTGGTTGGCCTTGAGTTCGAGTTGCTCGCTGAAATGGCGGGCGATCGCCGTCTCCTGGCCGCGCCGTCCGCGCAAAAAGAAGCCGATTTTTGACAGGATCGGCAGGGTGATGTTGTGCGCGATGGGCAGCGACAAGTGCGCGCCCTGGTGCTGGCGGTCTTCGGGCACGTAGGCGATGCCGTGCCGGATGGCGTCGGCCGGGCAGGTGATCGACACTTGCTTGCCCTCGACCGTGATCTGGCCGCGTACCCCGGTCGAGAGGCCGAATATGGCCTGCATCACTTCCGAACGCCCGGCGCCGACAAGGCCGTAAAAGCCGAGGATTTCACCCTTGCGCAACGCAAAGCTGACCTGGTCGAACTCGGTCGGGTGGCACAGCGCCTTGACCTCGAGCACCGTTTCGCCGAGCTCGACGGCGAGCTTGGGGAAGGTTTGGTGGATCTCGCGGCCCACCATCAGCGAGACCAGTTCCGGTTCGGTGATGTCGGCGAGGGCGCCGGCGGCCACAAAATGGCCGTCGCGCAGCACCACATAGTGGTCGGCCACTTCGAAGATTTCGTCAAATTTGTGCGAGATGAACACCACCGCCGTGCCGGCCGCCTTGAGCTGGCCGATGATGCGGTACAACTCGTGGATCTCGCGCTGCGACAGCGAGGCGGTCGGCTCGTCCATGATGACCACCCGCGCGTCTTGCGACAGCGCGCGCGCGATCTCCACAAAATGGCGCTGGGCCACGCTCAGGTCCTTGACCCGCGCGCGCACCGGCAGCGTCACTTCGAGCCGGGCGAACAGTTTCTCGGCCTCGGCCTCGATGCGCGTCCAGTCTATGCGCGGCGGAAAGCCGCAGGTCGGCTGGCGGCCCACGTAGATGTTTTCGGCGACGGTCAGTTCGTCGAACATCACCGTCTCCTGGTGCACCGCGGTGATGCCGGCCTGCATGGCCTGCTGCGCGCTACTGAACACCACTTCTTTCCCATCGAGCAAAATGGCGCCCGTGTCGGGCCGGTAGATGCCCGTCAAAGTCTTGACCAGGGTCGATTTGCCGGCGCCGTTCTCGCCGATGAGCGCCATCACTTCGCCGGCGCGCACGGTCAGCCCGACGTCGTTGAGCGCGATCACGCCGGCGAAACGCTTGCAGATGCCGGACAGCTGCAACACAGGGGGCGGGGTCGTCGGATTCACCGTCATGGCCTAGAAAATTTTGGAGAACTTGTCGACGTTCTCCTTGTTGTAGGTGAACGGTGGCGCCAGCGCGGCCTCGCCGTTGGCGTCGATCTTGATGGTGCCCATGCGTCCGAGCGGCAGCTCGCCGCCGGCCTTGGCGTTCGGATTGGCCTGGATGAACTGGTGGGCGGCGTAGGTGGCGGCGTAGCCGAGGTCGATCGGATTCCAGATCGCAAACTCATTGACCGCGCCCGATTTGACGTGCCCGGCCATTTCGGACGGCAGTCCAAGCCCCGTCACATAGACCTTGCCGACCATGTTCTCGTCGACCACGGCCTTGGCGGCGGCGTTGATCCCGACGGTGCTTGGCGAAATGATCACTTTGAGTTTCGGATTGCTGCGCAGCAGGCCGACGGCTTCGCGGTAGCTCTTGTCGGACTGGTCGTCGCCGTAGACGGTCGCGACCAGCTTGAGCTTGGAGAATTCTGGTTTTTCGAGCACCTTTTTCATCACGCCGATCCAGATGTTCTGGTTGGTCGCCTGGGCCGAGGCGGACAGGATCGCAATCTCGCCCTCGCCGCCGCTGACGTTGGCCGCCATCTCGATCTGTTTCTGGCCGATCAGCTCGGCGTTCGACGGGTTCAGCTGCATCAGCCGGCCTTCCTTGGCCAGGCCGCTGTCGAAAGACAACACCTTGATGCCGCGCTGCATGGCTTTCTTGGCGATCGGCACGATGGCGTTCGGGTCGTTGGCCGAAATCACGATCGCATCGACCTTTTGACTGATCAGGGAATTGATTATTTCGATCTGCCCCTCAGCGCTCGGGGTGGTCGGGCCGGTGTAGATGATCTCGACCCCGCCGAGCTCTTTCGCCGCCTCCTTGGCACCCTCGTGCGCGGCGTCGAAAAACCCATTGCCGAGGTTTTTGACGACCATCGCGATGCGGATTTTTTGCTGCGCCGCCGGATTTGCGTCGGTCTTTTTATCGCTGCAGCCGGCCAGGCCCAAGGCCAACGTGGCAGTGACCGCGGCGCCGATCAGTTTATTGAGCTTCAATGGGATGTCTCCGAGAGGAAGAGGGCGGTCGAACTCTGGTCGAACGCCTGGTTGAAAGAGTTGGCGCCGCTTTGCTTGAGCAGCACATCGGGCGCGACGGTGATCACTTTGACGCCCGATTGCTCAAGAAGCTGCACCGCCGACTCGGAGGCGTAGGTGTCGGTGATGACGGTCGAGACGCGGTTCAGCCCGCACAAGATCAGGCCGGCCTTTTTGGCGAACTTGGAGCTGTCGGCCAGCACGATCAATTCCTCGGCCTGGCCGATCAGGCGTTTTTCGGCCTGGATCAGGAGCGGGTCGGCCTCCATCAGGCCCAGCAGCGACAAGCCGTACACGCTCATGAACATCTTGGCGGCGTAATGGTGCTGGGTGATGTCGTTCTCGAACGGGCTGAGGATGACGTTCTGCTCGCGGTACACGGTGCCGCCAGGGAGAATGATCTCGTTCTCGCTCGACACCAGCAGGCGCTCGGCCATGAGGAAGGAGTTGGTCAGGATCTTGAGGTGCTTGTCGACCAAAAACTCGGCCATCATGAAGGTGGTCGTGCCGCCGTTGATGATGATCGTTTCGCCGTCGACGCACAGGCTGCTGGCGTAGCGGGCGATGGCCCGTTTGCGCTCGGCGAAGCTCTGGATGTTGTTCTGGAAGGTCTCGCTCGAGAGGGCGAAGCAGCGCTTTTTTTGTTCGAGGTTGGCGGCGCCGCCGCGGGTGCGGGTGAGCAGATTGCGCGCTGCGAGCCAGCTGATGTCGCGCCGTACCGTGGCGGGGGAAGCGCTGAGCCATTCGACCAATTGCGGGACGGTCGCCGATTCGTGCTCGGCGAGCAGCTTCAGCAAACGTTTACGGCGTTTGTGATTAACCATTTTCTGTCTCCTGTGGTGCCGTCTGTGCGGCTTTCACCGGTAGTCGCTCCGTCATGGAACGCTCCGGTGATAAACAGACTAATCACTTAGATGACGACAGTCAATCACCAAGCAATCAATAAGGTGATTGTTTCAAAAACGCGCGAATGGAAAACCACGCGGGCAATCAAGGAAATGATTATTAGCGTCTTAATCATCATCTTGATTGCCGGCCGATTGACACGCCATGCCCTCTGATTTCTACTGGTTGCACTCGACCGGCTTTGACCTCGGTGTTGTTTACCCACCCGACTCGCCAGCGGCAAAAACGAATTCACTTATATAAAAATCATGGAGACTGTATGACCGCGACTAATCAAACCGGCAGCAAACAATCAATTACCTCGCTGTGGGACGACGGCCTCGCCGCGACCATGGGCGAGCCGCAGTTGCTGCTGTACCGTTCGAACCTGCTCGGTTCGGACCTGCGCATCACCAATTTTGGCGGAGGCAACACCTCGGCCAAGATCGCGATGACCGATCCGCTCAGCGGCGAGCAGGTCGAAGTACTTTGGGTCAAGGGCTCCGGCGGCGACCTCGGCAGCATCAAACTGGACGGGTTCTCGACCCTGTACATGGACAAGCTCAATGCGCTCAAGGCACGCTACCGCGGCCTCGAACTCGAAGACGAGATGGTCGCCTACCTGCCGCACTGCACCTTCGACCTGAACCCGCGCGCGGCCAGCATCGACACCCCGCTGCACGCCTACATCGTGCGCCGCCACGTCGACCACATGCATCCCGATTCGGTGATCGCGATCGCCGCCTGCAAAAACAGCGAGGCGTTGACCGCCAGCATCTTCGAGGGCGAGCTGGGCTGGCTGCCATGGCAGCGCCCCGGCTACGACCTCGGCCTCAAGCTCGAGGCGCTGTCGCAGGCGCAGCCCGAGCTCAAGGGCATCATCCTCGAGGGTCACGGCCTGTTCACCTGGGGCGACACCGCCAAGTCGTGCTACGAGACCACGCTGGCGATCATCCAGCGCGCCGAAAGCTGGCTCGCGGCCAACAGCAAGCAGCCGTCCTTCGGCGGCGCCGCCGTGGCGGCCCTGCCGGCGGACGAGCGCGCCGCGTTCGCGACCCGCCTGATGCCGCTGTTGCGCGGCAAGATCAGCAAGGACGAGTACAAACTGGGCCACTTCGACGACAGCGACGCCGTGCTCGAATTCGTCTGCAGCCAGGACCTCGGCCCGCTGGCCGCGCTCGGCACGTCCTGCCCGGACCACTTCCTGCGCACCAAGATCCGCCCCTTCCTGATCGATTTCGATCCGGCCAAGCCCGATTTCGACGGCCTCGTGGCCGGCCTCGACGACGCGCTGGCGGCCTACCGCGCCGACTACAGCGCCTACCACGCGCGCTGCAAGCGCGACAACAGCCCGGCCGTGCGCGACGCCAACCCGATCATCTACCTGATCCCCGGCGTGGGCATGCTCTCGTTCGCCAAGGACAAGGCCACCGCGCGCATCGCCGGCGAGTTCTATGTCAACGCGATTAATGTGATGCGCGGCGCGAACGGGGTCGACACCTACGTCGGCCTACCCGAGCAAGAGGCTTTCGACATCGAATACTGGCTGCTCGAGGAAGCCAAGCTGCAGCGCATGCCAAAGCCCAAAAGCCTGGCCGGGCGCATCGCGTTGGTGACCGGCGGCGCCGGCGGCATCGGCCAGGCCGTGGCGCGCCAGATGCTGCAGGAGGGCGCTTGCGTCATGCTCACCGATATCAACCCCGAGGCGCTGGCCGAGGCCCATGCGAATCTGGTCAAGGTGGCAGGCAAGGACAACGTGGCCACGGTCCAGGCCAACATCACGAACGAGGCAGATGTCGACGGCATTCTGGCGGCCACCGCGCTGCGCTTTGGCGGCGTCGACCTGCTGGTGTCGAATGCCGGCATCGCCTCCTCGGCGCCGATCGAGGAGACCACGCTCGAGATCTGGGAGCGCAACCAGGCGATCCTGTCGACCGGCTACTTCCTGATCAGCCGGGCCTCGTTCCGCATCATGAAGCAGCAGGAGCTCGGTGGCAGCATGGTGTTCGTGGCCAGCAAAAACGGTCTGGTGGCGTCCGCCGGCGCCTCGGCCTACTGCACCGCCAAGGCGGCCGAAATCCATCTGGCGCGCTGCATCGCGCTCGAAGGCGCGCCGCTGGGCATCCGCGTCAACGTCGTCAACCCCGACGCCGTCATCCGCGGTTCGAGCATCTGGAACGGCAAATGGAAGGAGGAGCGCGCCGCCTCCAACAAGATCGACGCCGACGACGTCGAGGATTTCTACCGCAAGCGCAGCTTGCTCAAGCTGAGCGTGCTGCCGGAGGATATCGCCGAAGCCGTGTATTTCCTGTCGAGCAGCAAGGCCGGCAAGAGCACGGGCAACATCCTCAACGTCGACGCGGGCAACGCCGCCGCATTCACGCGCTAAGGACGGCGCGGGCAGCCGGCGCAAGACCGGCTTGCCACCGGCTTGCCACCACTAGAATCAGGAGATACTCATGAGTACAGCAATCACGCCGCTGATCGACAGCGGGCAGGTGGAACAACACAACGCTGGCGTGCGCGGCAACATCGCCGCCGATTACGAGGCGCTGGGCGGCATGCTGGCGCGCCGCGGGCAGGACATCGAAAAGCTGACGGCGCTGGCGCAGACCTTCGCCGTCGCGCTCCCGAGCTGGGGCGTGGGCACCGGCGGCACGCGCTTCGCGCGCTTTCCGGGCTTGGGCGAACCGCGCAACGTGTTCGAAAAACTCCAAGACTGCGCCGTGATCGAGCAGCTCACGCGCGCCACCCCGACCGTGTCGCTGCACTTCCCGTGGGATAGGCCGGACGACGTCAAGGAGTTGCGCGAGTTCGCTGCCGGCCTCGGCCTCGGTTTCGACACCGTCAACTCGAACACC